>JAQZCZ010000057.1 GCA_028751095.1 Euryarchaeota archaeon Ods01
ATGGTAAGAGAAGACGGAAAGAGGAACTTTGCACTGAGGGAAGAAGGAGAGGAGACGAGCGTATTCAGCGGAAACACGCCTAGGCAGGCGGCGTTGAAGGCGGCGCGTCGTTTAGAGGCGGAGTCGAGCGAAAGCGAAGCGAAGGACAACGCCGACGAGATACGTCTCCGCGAGAAGGGTACCGACAAGGTACACAAGTACGACGCGTGGTCTTGGGAGGACGAAGCGCCCGAAGACTCCCCCGACTGGATGCCCGAGGAGATTACCGAGGCTAACGTCTCCAAGAAAGGTATCGAACACCTCGACGAATAACGTCGCCTGAATCTTATTCCACCTACCCCCGGTTTTCAGGGTCAGGTTTATGTTCCGTGAGAATGTTCTGTCCGTATGGTAACAACGCTAATAACGGGCGTTCTGATGTTCCTCTTGGTGGTCGCCCTCGGTATGAGCTACCTGATATACGTCAGGATGAGGGACCTGCAACAGGAACTCGAACAGATGCGGTCTCGTGTCGAGATGCACGACGACGAACTCGAACAGATAGAGTCGAGCCTGAGTTCGGTCGACCTGTAACTACTCGTAGGCTAGTTCCGCCTGCTCCTTGATGCGCTCACGCATCTCCGCCTCTCCTTCGGCGAAGACACGGACGCTCTCCTCGGTATACTCGATTTCCTCTATCGGTAGACCGGTGTCGAGAGCCATCGTCAGGACCATCTCGTCGGTATACTTTTCGAGTATCTCGGCACGGTTGAAGTAGGTCGTCAGAACCTCAACGGCTTCGTCCTCGTCGTAGGCTTCCTTGACGCAGTCCCAGTAGTCGTCCTCGTCCGACCCTATTATCGGCTGGATTCCCTCAACGACTTTCTCAAAGTACTCGGTTAGCTCCTCGGCGAACTGCTCCTTACGCTCCTCGTCACCGAAGTAGTTGGTGTAGTAGAGGTCAAGCTTGAGAAACTTCCGCCTGTCTTCATCGGTTATCTCGCCCTTAGCCGCGGTCTCGACTATTACGTCGGTCTGTTCTTGGAAGCCCGACTTTATCCTCGCCATCTCCTGCCGTATCTCGTCACGGAGAAGCGACTTGAGACGTTCGGGGGGAAGGTTGACTTCGACGACCTTCGTAGGGTCAAGTTCGTCAAGAGCCTTCAGGGAGACCGACTTAACGTATCCGTCGAACTCTTTCTTAACTGCCTTCTCTGTCATCTTTCGGTTCTTAGCACCCCGACTGTAAAAACCTCTACGATGAGGCTCAGAGGCTCATGCTGTAAACTACCACCGCCATTCCAGCGACAGAGACGACGACAGAGGGTAGTAGAGAGAAGTTGAGGCTCACCAGCGCGACTGCACCGAACATGAACAGCGCCGCTCCGTCGACGACGAACAGAAGAGCTTCCGAGACGCTCCCTCCGAAACGTGTCTCCTTGACACTGAGGCTACCGAGGGTCAAGAACCACGCGGCAAGATAAATCGGCAGGAGGTTGAAAGGAACGACGGCGGTCACCACGAACAGAAGGACGACGACAAGGGCGGCGAATCCGAGAGCCGTCGCCTGTCTCTTGACTCTTTCGACCGCTCCCATACCTGTTTTACGTCGGACGACGTAATAAGAGCGCGGGTCTATCACGGGTTCGTCACGCGCCCGTCTTGCGAAGGTTTTTATCCGGCGGTTGCTACGTGTCACACAGGTAACATGTATCGGAGGGACAGGGGAGACGGGTGTAGGAGCTACAAAGAAGGCGAAGGAGGCGGTGTATGCCGGTAGCCCTCGACGAGTTTGTCGGCTTCCTCCTTGCCGGCGCTCTCGTCCTAGCCCTGCTTCTCGCGGTCCTCCTGAGACGCCGTATGCAGTCCCTCAGGAAACTCAAGGAAAGTCTCAAGGACTGACTAGTCGTTGAGGTAGTTCAGAACGCCGCGCACGTCCCGCGCCATCACCTCGCGGACGATGGGGTTCGACGCTTCCTCCGAGTGGTTCGAGACGACCGCTTCTACCGCCTCCTCGTCGCTTCCGTTCTCGCGCGCGGCGCGTATCTCGTTGACCCAGTCGTTCAGCGCCTCACGGTGCCGGTCTATCGCCTCCGCGCCGTCGGGATTGACGCCGTAATGTCCGTACAGAAGGTATTCGGCGCCGTACCCCTCGAAACGGTCGAAGCTTTCGAGCGTCTCGTCGTAGTCGAAGTCGGGCGGCGGCGTCGTCAGCACCTCACGTCCGTCCATATAGGCGCATCCCTCGTCGATGACGAACAGGGCTTCCGACGTGTCGTCGTACAGCGCGAAATGGTGCGGCGCGTGTCCCTCCGCCTTGATGATGTCGAGCGTTCTGTCACCGAGGTCAAGCGTCTCCGGCGGGACGACGCCCTCGACGCGTTCGCGCGGGACCGTTTCGATACCGCCGTATGCGTCGGCGAGCGAACCGACGGCGTCGTGGACGTTCTCGACCAGACGCGCCGCCTTCTCGTCGTCAGTCAGATACTTGACGCCGCGTTCGTGCGCCACGACGGTCGCGTTCAGACAGGCTTCGGCGACGTCGCCGACGCCGCCCGCGTGGTCGAGATGGACGTGTGTCACGACGATATACTCGACCTCGTCGCGCGCTACGCCTATCTCATCGAGGGCTTCGAGGACGTTTCCGGCATCGGATTCGAGTCCCGTATCGACGACAACGGGCTTCTCGGCATCGATGACGAAGGCGGCGGCGTACTCCTCGACGCCGAACATCATCGTATCGACGACGTAGACGCCTTCGGAGACGTGTTCGTGCATGGCTGAGAGACGCGGCGGTACGCAATCAGGCTTCCGTTACGCGGAAACGACGGACGCCGTCCTCGACGTACGACTCGGCGTGCCCCTGCTTCTCCAGATAGCCGAGAGCGGCGATGTTGTCGAATATCAGGTGTCCTATCTCCTGCTCGGGCTTCTTGCGCGCAAACGTAACGTCGAGCGCCGTAGGCTCGTCGAAAGCCGCCGCAGTCGTCCGGACATCCTTGATAAGCTCGTCTAAGCTCTGGAGCGAGCCTTCGACAGCCGCTCCGAGGTCTTCGATGACGGAGCCGTGACCCGGGTAGACACGCCGCGTCTCGTCGGCACGGTCGGCGAGACGGTCGAAGGTGCCGTAACAGACATCGACCGAACCGAACATGCCCTCGTCGAAGCCGACGTTGTAGATTATAGGGCGGAAAGAGTCAGCGACTGCGTCGCCCGCGAAAAGGAGGTCGTCGCAGGCATAGCAGAGATGGTCCTTCTGATGTCCGGGCGTATGCACCGCCTCAAACCCCAAGCCCGCCGCCTCAAAGGTTTCGCCGTCCGATAGTGCCACGTCGATGGCTTCGGCAGGTAGGAGTTCGACGTTCTTCCTGACGCCGTCAAGCCATCTCTCAACCGCCTGCTCCGCCGCTTCGCCGACGATACCCGCCTCGCGGACCTTCTCGCGTGCGTTTTCCTCTACCTCCCCTATATCGACCGGCTCAGCGACCTCCTCGTAGGCGTAGACCGTCGCGTTCGACTTCTTGACTACCTCACGAACGTATCCGTCGTGGTCGAGATGCGGATGAGTGACGAGAACGGCATCGACATCTTCGAATCCGTGTCCTACCGCCTCGAACTCGGCGCGGAGTTCCTCCTCGCCGTCTTGGTTTCCATCGGGTGCTACCCCCGCATCGACAAGCGCCAAACCGTCACCCTCAACGAGGTAGGCGGCGACGTGTCCCGGACTCCATTTCATGTTGAGGTCGAGACGGTGTACGTCGGCTTCCATCGCGTCGTCGTATGCGGAAGGTTAACAAACGCCTTGTGGTTCAACGCCGGAGACGCCTCGACGTACGTCGAAAAACCTGAAGCTATCCGGATACTGGCGGCTGGCGGAACGTCTAGAAGGGAACAGTCTCGAAGACGGTCTCTATTCCGTCCCAGTCCGAACCCATTTCTTCATCGGTGAGCAGGCAGTCGTCTAAGGAATCTACTATTGTTTCGCGGTCCATATCGGCGCCGATAAAGACCAGCTGAGCGCCCCTGTCGCCGTACTCCTCGTCCCACTCCTCACGGAGAACGGGGTTGTCGTCGAGCATCTCCTCGCGTTTTTCTTCGGGGAGTTCAGCTATCCATTTTCCGGCGACAGAGAGACGGTACTCGTTCGCGGCGACGTTCAGCGCTACCGAGAACGTCTCCGACCGGGGTAGCCAGACGAAGCCCTTTGCGCGGACCACGGAGTCGGGGAGGTCGTCAAGGAACTCCTTGAGTCGGCGCGGATGAAACGGACGGCTTCGGCGGTAGACGAACGACGATATACCGTATTTTTCGTCGGGGTGACGGTGTTCGTGGTCGTCATCGTGTTTGTGGTCGTGTTCATGGTTATGACCGTGCCTGTCCGCGTGACCGCCGGCTTCGTCTTCTACGCCTTTGAGACGCTGTATCCATCCGGCGGAGTTACCTGTCTCATCGAAGTCGAACCTGTCCGTGCCGAGTATGTCGTCTGGGTCGATACGCCCGAACTCGGTTCTGTGTATCTCGGCATCGGGCTTTAGCTCCTTAAGCGCCGCCTCGACACGGTCCCCTTCGTCTTCGGAAAGGAGGTCACATTTATTCAGGACCAGAACGTCGGAGAACTCTATCTGGTCCATCAGTATGTCCTCTATCGGCTTGGTTGCTCCCGGGGCGTCGGAGCCTAGCTCCTCGGCGTCGGTGTCGGCGTCGCCGAGTATGCCGTCGAAGACCTCCGCGTCAACGACCGTCGCTGTCGTGTCGAGTTCGTAGACCTCTCGGGTCGCCTCCGAGGCAAAGACCTGTGCAACCGGCATCGGCTCGCTGACACCTGACGATTCGACAAGAAGGTAGTCGAAGTCGTGGCTACGGGCGAGTTCTGCCGTCCTGTGCCTGAGTTCGTTCTGTAGCTGACAGCAGATACAGCCGTCTGAAAGCTCGACGAGGTCGCCGTCGCCTTCCGATACGGTACCCTCTCCCTCGATGAGTTCGGCGTCGACGTTTAGCTCGCCCATGTCGTTAACGACGACCGCGACCGTCTCGTCCCTGTCCTGCATCTCCGACAGGACGTGGTTCACGAGCGTCGTTTTCCCTGCTCCTAAACTCCCGCTCAGAACCGTGACGGGTATCCTAGTGTCGGTCGTCATTTTTACCAATGTTACCCTGTCGGAGTTCGTTATCAGCCACGACGGCGGCTTTGTTGTTGCTCCCGTACATATTAGCAAGAGATTGACCTAAGTTAATAAAAATTTCCATGGTATGCGCAGAACATAACACCAGTTAATGTAACGTTCCTTCCCTCACGTCATAGTCATGGGCGAAGAGAGCGTATCCAACCTCGGCGGGCGTGTAACCCGTCTCGTCCGCGGCGTCACGTATCTCGTTCATCATCGTACAGTAGTCGAAGGCGTCGAAGCTTTCCTTCCGTCCTTCGAGGCGTCCCGCGCGTTCGAGAGATGCCCAGACGCGCGTATCTACGACTGCGTGCCGTTCAGGCGCGAGCGCCGCAGTGATACACGACGCCGTCGGAGCCTTGAATCCGTGTAACGACGACAGGAGCGCAATCTGCGAGAAGTCGTCGCCACGGTCTTCGAGGGCGAGGACGTTCTCCGTGACCTCGACGCAGAGTTCGGGCGGGTTACGGCGGACGTGGTGGGCGCTCCGTGTCGAGGACTCGTATGCAATCTCGTACAGGTCGTCCTGCGTCAGATGACCCTGTTCGCGGTACGTTCTTCCGAACTCGTTGAGTCGCTCGGGAAGAACGCCCTGCGTCTCGTCGTATACGTCAAGGTACTCGTTGACGAACTCCGTGTCTATCCGCATACCCCGGCTTCGGGCGCGACGCTGTTACCTCCTTCGCTCCGTTAACGACAGCCTTAATCCACGTACCCGCGTATCCTCGGACGTGACAGAAGCCGCGCTGGTGATACTCGACGGATGGGGCGAACGTGACGAGACTGAGGGAAACGCCGTCGCCAACGCCGAGACGCCTAACTACGACAGATGGCGACGCGAGGGCGCGACGGCGTCCCTGCGCACCTACGGGCGTTCCGTAGGACTTGTCGAGGGACAGATGGGTAACAGCGAGGTCGGACATCTCAATATCGGCGCGGGACGTATCGTCAAACAGCCGCTAGCGCGCATCGACGACGCGGTTGAGGACGGCTCCTTCTTCGAGAACGACGTTCTGGTTGACGCCGTCGAGTCGGGTGACCGCGTACATTTCATGGGACTCGTCAGCGACGGCGGCGTCCATTCGGCACAACGGCATCTCCACGCACTCCTCGAACTCGCCGACCAACACGGACGTGACGCCGTCGTCCACGCCTTCCTAGACGGACGCGATACGCCGCCGGAGAGCGCCGTCGGCTACCTCCGCGAACTCGTCGAGAAGACGGAGGAGACGGGTGCGACCGTCGCAACTGTCTCGGGACGTTACTACGCGATGGACCGTGACGAGAACTGGGAGAGGACGCGCGCCGCCTACGATGCTATCGTGAACCGCGAAGGACGCCACGCCGACGACCCCGTCGAAGCGGTTGAGACGGCGTACGAACGCGGCGAGACCGACGAGTTCGTGGAGCCGACCGTAATCGACGACGCGCCCGCGCTCGAAGACGGCGACTCGGCTGTCTTCTTCAACTTCCGCGGCGACCGTGCGCGTCAGTTAACGCGGATGGTGAACGGAATCGAGCCTGAATGGGACGACGGTACCGCGCTCGACGTGGAGTTCGCCACGATGACGAGATACGACGAGAGCTACGACCTCCCTGTCGCGTATCCGTCGGAACAGCCTGAGAACGTACTCGGACGTGTTCTCTCCGACGCAGGGAAGACGCAGTTCCGTATCGCCGAGACGGAGAAGTACGCCCACGTCACCTACTTCCTCAACGGCGGGCGCGAAGACGAGTTTGAGGGCGAGACGCGTGAAATCGTTCCGTCACCCGATGTGCCGACCTACGACGAGAAGCCCGAGATGTCGGCGCGCGAGGTTACCGACCGTGCCGTCGAGGCGGTCGGTGTACACGACGTTATCGTCGTTAACTACGCGAACCCGGATATGGTCGGGCATACGGGCGACTACGGCGCGGCGGTCGAGGCGTGCGAGGCGGTCGATGACTGCGCCGGAAGGCTCGTTGCCGCGTTACGCGAAGAAGGTGCGGAGGTAGTCGTCACGGCGGACCACGGGAACGCCGAGGAGATGGGAACGCCGGACGACCCGCATACGGCGCATACGTTCAACGACGCTCCTTTCGTACATATCGACGGCGAAGGCGGTGCGCGAGACGGCGAACTGCGCGACCTCGCACCGACTCTTCTCTCCTTTCTCGGCATTGACCCTCCCGACGAGATGACGGGCGAACCTCTCGTATAGCCGGAAGACGTAACTACGACCCGTGCCGAGTTCGGGCATGGAAGACGACGAACTGCTCGAACGTCTACGTGACGGAGAGGTCGCGTTACACGAACTTGAAGACGTCGCGCCGGCCGACACTGCGGCGGAGGCGCGTCGGCGTTACGTCGCCGAGGTCGAAGGAGTCGCTCTTGACGAGGTCGGTGCGGAACATGACGCCGAGGAAGCGACCAACAACGTCGAGAACGCCGTCGGCGCAACCCGTCTTCCCCTCGGCGTCGCGGGACCTCTTGACGTCGACGGCGAACACGCTTCGGGAGACTACCGCGTTCCGATGGCGACGACCGAAGGCGCTCTCGTCGCATCGACCAACCGTGGCTGTTCGGCGATAACGCAGTCAGGCGGCGCGACGGCACGCGTCTTCGAGGATTCGATGACGCGCGCACCCGTCTTCCGTGTCTCGGGTGTCGGAGAGGCGGCAGAGTTCGTAGACTGGCTCGACGAAAACCTCGACGTTCTGCGTGATGCCGCCGAAGAGACCACCGACCACGGCGAACTCCTCCGCGCGAAGCCCTACGTCACGGGCGATAACGTCTACGTACGTTTCGCGTACGCGACAGGCGACGCTATGGGGATGAATATGGCGACGGTCGCTACCCGCGCCGCCGCCGAGGTAATCGAGGAACGTACCGACGCCGAACTCGTCGCTCTCTCGGGCAACCTCTGCGCCGACAAGAAGCCCGCCGCGATAAACGCCGTCGAGGGACGCGGACGTACGGTTGCCGCCGACGCCTTTCTGCCGCGCGAACTCGTCCGCGAAAAGCTCAAGACTACGCCCGAGGCGGTTGCAGAGGTTGCGCAACGCAAGACGCTCGTCGGAAGTGCCCGCGCCGGAACGCTCGGTGCGAACGCCCACGCCGCCAATGTCCTCGCCGCCGTCTACCTTGCCACGGGGCAGGACCCCGCGCAGGTCGTCGAAGGCGCATCGGCTTACACGACGGCGTCTGTACGCGACGGAAACCTGTATGTCTCGACCACGCTCCCTGCCGTCGAACTCGGCACGGTTGGCGGCGGAACGCGTCTTCCGACGCAGAAAGAGGCGCTTGAACTCCTCGGCGTCGCAGGCGGCGGCGACCCGGCGGGCGCTAACGCACGGGAACTCGCCGAGGTCGTCGGTGCGGCGGTTCTCGCGGGCGAACTCAGCCTACACGCCGCTCTCGCATCGAATCATCTAGAAGAAGCTCATACGCGGTTAGGAAGGGACTAACTCGCCACGTGGGGCTTGACGCCCTCAGCTTCTATAATCCATTCGTCGAAAGCCTTCTGCAGCCTTTCCTGCTCCTCTGCCGTCAGCCTGCCGGTGGGGTCGGGTAGTTCTTCCATGCGGGTCACTCTATCTCAATCTCCTTATCGTTTTCCGTGTCGTCCTTCTTGTCAAAGGTGATTTCGAGGACGCCGTTGTTGTACGTTGCACCGCCGGAGTCTTCGTCGACGACCGACGGAAGCGCGACACGTTCGTCATACTCGCGGTCGTCTCCCGAAGCCTGAATCTTGAGGCTGTCTTCTGAGATAGCGACACGGATATTCTCTTTTTCAACCCCTGGAAGGTCGGCGACGACACGGACTACGTCACCCTCGTCAAGAACGTCTACGTGAGTGTTCGCCCTTGCGTCCTGAAACCCTTCGAAGCCGGCGAACGGGTTGCCGCCTTCGCCGAAACGCTCGAAGTTAGGCTCCTCTCCCGGGCGGTTCGACATACGGAAGCCCTCGAAGTTGCCCTCCATACCCATCTCCTCCATCATCTCGTTCATCTGCTCGAACATCTGTTCGAAGATATCGCCGAACGGGTCGTCGTCGAAAGGCTCGTCTCTGTCGGTCATGCTAACTATAGGTAAGGGGCACGAGGTTATAACCTTGGCGGTGGGACGTCCGAGAACCGTGGCGTAAAGTAGTACGAGAACGCCTGTCTCAGTATGGCAGAACTATCCGAGAAGGCGACGAGATACGGACGTATGCTCGATGACGCCGTCGAGTCCGTCGAAGTCGTTGACGACTCCGACGAGGCGGACGAGTTTCTGCGCCTCGCACAGTCGTACCTCGAAGACGGCGAGCATTTCCTCGAGGAGGATGACGAGGTCAACGCCCTCGCCGCTTTCTCCTACGGACACGCGTGGCTCGACGCAGGGGTGCGGCTCGGATTCTACGAAACCGACCGTGAGGAGCTGTTCGCGGCATGACCGACGACTCTGTGGCGCTGTTCTCCGGCGGTAAGGACTCGTCGTACGCCCTCGCCCGCGCGGACGAGGAGTTTGGCGTGGATACGCTCGTAACCGTCGAGGCGCGGGACGCATCGATGATGTACCACGTCCCCGCTGTTGAACTTACGTCGCTCGTCGCGGAGGCGGCGGGGAAGGGACACGCCGTCTACGAGGAAGGTGACGACGAGGTCGAGCCGTTACGCGACGCATTCGCTGACCTTGAACCTGACACCGTCGCAGTCGGCGCTGTCGAGAGCGAGTACCAGCGTTCCCGCGTCGAAGCCGTCTGCGAGGAGTTCGGTGTCGATATGTACGCGCCGCTCTGGGGCGCCGACCCTGCCGACGCGTTACGTGAAATCGTTGCCGAGTTCGACGTTATCATCACCGCTGTCGCCGCCGACGGACTCGACGCCTCTTGGCTCGGACGTGAACTTGACGACGACGCCGTCGAAGAACTCGTGGCGCTCCGTGACGAGTACGGCGTCCATCCGATGGGCGAAGGCGGTGAGTTCGAGACTCTCGCCGTCGCAGGACCGCATATGGACGGCAGGCTCGCCGTAGAGTACGAGAAGGACTGGGACGGCGTCCGCGGCTCTCTACGCGTTACAGAGGCTACTCTCCGCCGTTGACACGCGAGTAACCGCCGACGACGCTGTCGGTCAGGTCTACGCTGTCGACGCGTGCCTCTGAGTCTACCACCGTTCCGCGTAACGACGAACCACGTACCGTCGCTCCCTCGAAGACGACGGTGCGTTCGAGCGACGAACCGCGTACAGTCGCTCTTTCCATGACGTAGACGCCGTCGCCGATATCTGCGTTCTCTACCTCCGCGCCGTCCTCCACGAGCGGTCCGTCGAGCAGATACTCGTTGGCGGCGAGGTACGATTCGGGTGTTCCAACGTCGAACCACGCACCGTCGAAACTGAACGCTCCGACGTTCTCGCGTTCGTGTAGCCATTCGACGAAGTATCCGGGTGCGTCGGGATTGCCGTCGTCGGCGAGGTACTCGTTGAGCGCGTCGAGAGAACCCGCGGGGAAGGCGTAACACGCGACAGAGACGAGCGACGAGGGCGGTTCGTCGGGCTTCTCCTCGAACCCGACCACCCGGTCCCCGTCCTCGCCTCCGAGTGCCACGACGCCGTACTCCGTTGCCTCCTCGCGCTCTCCGACATCGTACGCCGCGAGACACGGCGTACCTCTTCCCTCGAAGTAGTCGATAAACTCCGAGACTCCGAACGAGAACAGGTTGTCCCCCGCGATTACGACGAGGTCGTCGTCAACGTCCTCGCTCTCGACGAGTTCCGCAAGCGCACCGACGGTACCGAGCTTTTCGTCCTCCTCGCGCGTCGGTTCGACGACGAGACGCGCCTTCTCGTATCCCTCTA
>JAQZCZ010000098.1 GCA_028751095.1 Euryarchaeota archaeon Ods01
ACCGACGCCTCGCGCGAGTTGGCGGGGTTCATCTGGTAGCCGTGGCGGTGTCCGAACGAGGGCGACGAGTCGGCGGCATCGCGGAAAGGTCCGTAGAAGGCGCTCGCGTACTTGACGGCGTACGAGAGAACGCCGACACCGTCGTATCCGTTTCCGTCGAGGGATTCACGGATAGCGCCGACCATTCCGTCCATCATACCCGACGGCGCGACGATATCCGCGCCCGCCTCAGCCTGCGAGACGGCGATATTGCGGAGATACGCGAGCGTCGCGTCGTTATCGACACGTCCGTCGTCGAGGACGCCGCAGTGTCCGTGGTCGGTGTACTCGCACATACAGAGGTCGGTGATTACGAGGAGGTCGTCAACCGACTCGTTGATACGGTGCGTCGCGCGCTGGACGACGCCGTCTTCCGCCCACGCGCGCGTCCCCTGTTCGTCCTTCGACTCGGGGACGCCGAACAGGATTACGGCAGGGACGCCGAGGTCACGGAGTTCGCCAGCGCGTACCGCGGCGTCCTCGACGGGATAACGGTACTCGTCGGGCATGCTCGGAATCTCCTGCTTCTCGTCTAAGTTGGCGTCAACAAAGACGGGCGCGACGAGGTCGTTCGACGATACGGTCGTCTCCTCGACCATATCGCGTACCCCTTCGCGGCGGAGTCGGCGCATACGGCGCGTCGGAAATGACATACAGGCGTTACGCGACGGCGGCTAAAAGAAGGTACGAATCAGTACGTGTTGGCGAGGAGGACGACCTTTTCGGCGTCTTCGCCCGTCTGTATGCATTCGTTAATTTCCGTGTCGTCAAGGCTGTAGCCGCGTGGTTCGCCGAGCATATCGACGCCGACCTCGTCCTCTATACGTTTACCCGCGTCCTCGTCGCCGTTCCAGCCCACGAGCGCGAAGCCGTCGCCGACAACCTCCTTCGCCTCGTCGTACGACGTGCATTCGACGATAGACGCGTCAAGGTCGTCGGCGGCGCGCGTCCTTATCTCGTCGCTGAGGGCGTCGAGTTCGTCCTGTACGACACCGACGATTTCGTCGAAGGATGCGTCGGATTCGTCGCCGAGACGGTTGACGAGCTTGGCGCTTCCGTCTTCGAGGTCACGCGGACCGACCTCGGCGCGGAGTGGCGTCCCCTTTAGCTCCCATCTGTAGTACTTCGCGCCGGGGTTGTCGTCGGAGTCGTCGAACTCGGCACGGATTCCCGCCTCTTCGAGTTCCTCGACCATCTCCTCGCAGGTTTCCATTATCTCGGCGTTCTCTTCGTCGTCGCCGAACGGTATGGGTACGACGGCGACCTGTGTCGGCGCGATTTCGCCCGGAAGGACGAGTCCGTTGTCGTCGCCGTGTACGCCCATGACAGCGGCGATACACCGCTCGGAGACGCCGTATGAGGTCTGGTAAACGTGGTCGTGGTCGCCGTCCGCCGTCTCGAAATCGACCTCGAACGCCTCGGAGAAGTTCTGTCCGAGGTTGTGCGCCGTACCTATCTGTAACGCCTTTCCGTCGGGCATCAGCGTATCGACGGCGTAGGTGTAGTCAGCGCCGGGGAACTTGTCCCATTCGGGGCGCTCGGTGATAACGTACGGGACGCCGAGGAAGTCGTAGAACTCCTCGTAGAGCGATAGTGCGGTCTCAACCTGCTCAACCGCCTCGTCGTACGACGCGTGCGCCGTATGCGCCTCCTTGAACCCCGTAATCTCACGTAGACGGATAAGCGGACGCGTATGTTCGGTCTCGCTCCTCCAGATATTGACGACCTGATAGACCTTGAGCGGCAGGTCGGTATGGGAACGTATCCAGAGGTCGAACATCGTATACATCGGCGTCTCGCTCGTCGGACGTAACGCCATACGTTCGTCGAGTTCCTTACGTCCGCCGTGGGTGACCCAGAAAACCTCGTCCTCGAATCCCGCGATATGTTCGCCCTCCTTCGCGAGTATGCCCTCGGGAATGAGAACGGGAAAGTCAACCTCGTCGTGTCCCGTCTCGTCGTGGAGCGTCTTGAGACGGTCGTAGACATGGTTACGCAGGTCGTAGCCGAAAGGGAACCAGACGTAGACGCCCTTTGCGGGGTAACGGACGTCCATTATCTCCGCCTGGAACAGGAGTTCGTTGTACCAGTCGCTGAATTCCTCCTTCGGGGGTAGGTCGTCTGCCATGGCGGGGCTTAGACGAGGACGACGTTAAGCTTTTGTCACTTGTTCCAGCCGTTCGCGCGCATCGTCGATAGCGCGTGCCGCACGGATACATGCCCACGAGTCGAGCGAGTAGGCGTCGTCCACGCCGCGGAGCCAGTCGGCGTCAGCAAAGAGGGCGTGCTGGAAACGTGCCGCTTCGGGCGAGATACCGCCACCGACGGCGAAGAAACGCGCGCCCTCCTCGACGGCGTCACGGACGAGCGGTTCGGGTACGTCGATACCTACGTACCGCGCCGCGTGTGCGTACCATTCCGTGTGCAGTACGGAGTCAACGAGGACGATACGGTCGGCGTACCCCGAGACGTGTCGCGGCGCGGGGACGCCTTCGACGCGTACGTCGTCGGGAGCGCTGTACGACGACGGCGGGTCAAGTAGGTCGGGGTAGCACGCGAGCCAGTCGCGCCAGCCGCGTTCGCGGTCGTCGGCGTACTCGGCGGCGAGACGGCGTAGCTTGCGCCGGAAGATATGGTCAAGGTCTACAACGAAGACGCGGTAACGCCACGGGAACCAACGGACGAAGGCACGGTAGAAGTCTGCGTCTCCGGTGAGTACGACCGCGATTAGGCGCGCCACGTCGTCGTCAACATCGGTCCGGTCGGCGCTCATCGCGTCGCAGGCGTTCTCGACGCGTTCGGGAAGGTCGCCGACGCCCCATCCCATCTCGCGCGTGACATCGACGACGTACTCCGCGCCGAAATGGAAGTACGGCGCGGCGTCGGACAGCGTCCGGAAGGCGCGCGGTAGGATTAGCTGGAAGACGGTCATGGAAGACGCATGAAGGCGTGATGAGCGGCGTCACGGAGACGTGACGGCACGTTCTCGGTCGCGGCGAGCAGACGCGAACCCCTCCCGACAGTGTAACGCGGCTTGGGGTCGTCCGCCTCCGTCGCGGCGACGACCTTCTCGGCAACGTCCTCAGGTTGCGCGGCGAGCGGTCCGTGTATGATATCCTCAACGAAGTAACGGACCTTGTCGTGTACGTCGGCGTACGGTCCTTCGAAGTCGAGGTAGTCGACGGAGTCGTCGACAAATCCCGTATCGACGGGTCCGGGTTCGACGAGGACGACATCGACGCCGAAAGGAGCGACCTCGACACGGAGCGCGTCGCTCAGGGCTTCGAGCGCATGTTTCGAGGCGGCGTACGTCCCCATTCCCGGCGAAGCGACACGTCCCGCGACGCTCGACATATTGACGACCGTGCCGGTCCGCTGTTCGCGCATATGCGGGAGCGCGGCGTTGACGACGCGGTGCGGTCCGTGTACGTTAACGTCGAACTGATGGCGCGCGTCCTCAGGGTCGGTTTCCTCAACCGCGCCGACGAGCGAGTCTCCGGCGTTGTTGACGACAGCGTCGATGCCACCCGTCTCCTCTACGACACGGTCAACGGCGTCCTGCACCGCATCGTCGTCGGTGACATCGACCGAGAGCGCCACGTCCGCGGCATCGACACGTTCGGCGTCACGCGCGGTTCCGTAGACGGTCCAGCCGTTCGTGGCGAAACGGCGCGCGGTTGCCGCGCCGATGCCGCGCGACGCTCCCGTGACGAGGACCGACCGCGT
>JAQZCZ010000114.1 GCA_028751095.1 Euryarchaeota archaeon Ods01
AACTCGTCGGCGAGTCCTACCTTATCGAGAGCGCGGTCGGCGAGGGCGGGCGGCGAATGGGTAACGACACCCTTCGGCGCGTCTATCTCGTCGAGAACCGTGGCATCATCGTATGCGTATGTGTGTTCAACACGGCGCTCGGGAGTGTCGATAGCGTCGAAGACCTCCCAGAACTCACGCGGATTGAAGCCCCAGTCTCGGAGTATATCCTTCCTGTCGCCTCCCAGCCCGTACCAGAGACGGTCTATCTCTTGTTCGGAGAAGCCGCGTCCGAGTTCGTCGCCGACCTCCTCAAAGACCTCGCGCTTGTACGAGTCACGTACGTCGACGAGGACTCCGTCGAGGTCGAAGACGTAGTAGTCGAACATTCCTTACCGTAACGTACGGGACGCAGAGTATAAGGCTTTACGCGTCCGCGCGGACATCAAAAGCCTGAATACACGTTCTCGGGAAGGACGACCATGCCGAAGGTACTCGTTAGCGACCCTATCGACGACGAGGGTCTCGATAGACTCAATGACGCAGGCTACGTCGTAGACGTGAAGACAGAACTGACGGAGGACGAACTTGTCGATATAATCGGCGAATACGACGCTATCGTCGTCAGGAGCGGAACCAAGGTCAACGAGCGCGTCGTCGAAGCGGCGGACTCGCTCGAAATCATCGGACGCGCAGGCGTCGGCGTCGACAATATCGATATTGACGCCGCGACGCGTAAGGGAATTATCGTCGCCAACGCGCCGCAGGGTAATACCGTCGCCGCGGCGGAACACGCAATTGCTCTCCTCTTCTCGCTCTCGCGCAACGTTCCGCAGGCGAACGCGTCGCTCAAGCGCGGCGAATGGCGAAAGAGCGACTTCGTCGGCGTAGAGGCGAAGGGTAAGAACCTCGGCGTCTTCGGTCTCGGACGTATCGGAGGCGAGGTGGCGAAACGTGGCGACGCGCTCGGTATGAACGTCGTCGCCTACGACCCGTTCGTGAGCCAGAGTCGGGCAGACAAGCTCAACGCCGAGCTTGCCGAGTTCGACGAGGTACTCGAACGAGCCGACTTCGTCAGCGTACATACTCCGCTGACTGACGATACCGAGAATATGATTTCGGACGAAGAGTTCGAAAAGATGGACGACGATGTCCGTCTCGTACACGCGTCCCGCGGTGGAGTAGTCGATGAGGCGGCGGCGGCACGTGCGGTACGTGAGGGCGAAATTGCGGGCGCGGCTTTCGACGTGTTCGAACAGGAGCCTCCTGCCGAAGACAATCCTCTTCTGGAGGAGGAAGATGTCGTCGTAACGCCGCATCTCGGCGCTTCGACCGAGTCGGCACAGCTGAACGTCGCGGAGACAATCGCCGAGCAGGTAGTTAACGTCCTCGAAGGCGGCGTCGCAGAGACGGCGCTCAACGCACCGACGGTCGCCGACGACTCGATACAGCCTTACGTCGAACTCGCCGAAACCCTCGGAAGACTCGTCGTACAGATAGGCGAGTCGAACGTCGACGAAATCGAGGTCGAGTACGCGGGCGAAATAGCCGACGAGGACGTTGAGCCGCTGACGGTAGCCGTCCAGAAAGGCTTCTTGGAGCCGATTCTCGACGACCCCGTCAACTACGTCAACGCGCCCAAGATGACAGAGGACCGCGGCGTACAGGTCACGGAGAGCAAGACGGGGCATACGGAGGACTTCGTTTCGCTCATCACCGTACGGACGCGCGACGGCGAGGAACACGAGGTCGCGGGGACGTTGTTCGGGCGGACCGACCCGACCATCGTACTCGTAGACGGATACCGCGTCGATGCGCCGCCGTACGGTCACGCGCTCATCGTCCACAACGTCGACAAGCCCGGAATGATTGGACAGGTCGGCTCGCTCCTCGGCGAACACGACATCAATATCGCAGGGATGCACAACGGACGCGAGAAGATAGGCGGCGAGGCGATAATGGTTCTCAACGTCGACGACGAGGTGCCGAAGGACGTACGCGAGAAGCTGACCGGCGTTGAAGGTATCGTCTCCGCGAAGTACGTCTCGTTGTGAGCAGGGTTAGGTGGTGTCTCCCGTACAGAAGTCGAAGCTCTCGGCTTCGTCCT
>JAQZCZ010000120.1 GCA_028751095.1 Euryarchaeota archaeon Ods01
CCGGTGCGTCGCCGGAGACGACAGCGCCAAGGGTCGCGTAGACATCGTTCTCGTCGAACTCGCCCGCGGCGACGGGCTTGTTTATCTCGCCCGAGTGCGAACACTGCTCCCAGTCATCGATGACGACGTGCGCGTCATGGAGTACCGACGGTTCGAGTTCCTGCTTGCCCGCGGCGTCTGCGCCCATCGCGTTGATATGCGCCCCATCCTTGACCCATTCGCGCCGGACAACGGGTTCGCGTGACGGGGTCAGGGTGGAGACAATATCGCATCCTGCGGCTTCGCGTGTATCGCCGCCGACTACCTCGTACGGCGCGTCGGCGTGGTCCTCGACGAAACGTTCGACAGCCTCGTCGTCGAGGTCGGAGACGACGACGCGTTCGATATTGGCAACCGCCTCGACGGCTTCGAGTTGAGCGTACGCCTGCGCCCCCGCGCCGACGACTCCGAAGCTATCCGCATCGTCACGTGCGAGATACCGCGTGGCGACGCCCGCCGCCGCCCCCGTACGGTAACGCGTGAGGACGGTACCGTCGATAACCGCGAGAGGGAAGGCGGTTTCAGGGTCGCTGTAGATGACGACGCCCATGACCGCCGGAAGCCCGTGTTCGTCGGGGTTGTCGGGATGCGAGTTGACCCATTTGACCGCCGCTCCATCGTCCTCGCCTCCGACGTACGCGGGCATCGAACGGAAGTCACCGTTGTACTGCGGCAGGTCGATGTACGCCTTCGGCGGCATCTCGGCGTCATCTGCGTGGTACGCCGCGAAGGCTTCCTCAACGGCATCAACGACCGACGGCGTGTCAAGGGTCTCTTCGACAGCATCGGGTCCGAAAAGGTAAGTCTCCATAACGCCGCCTACGTACCCGGCTCTAATAACTTTCCGCCCTCAGCTACTACCTTCGGACGAGGGCGACCGCGACCGCTGACAGAAGCGCCGCTACGACACCGAAGCCGGGGAGGGACTCCTCGGAGGCTTCGGAAGAGATAACGACTACCTCAAAGCCGTCGAGCGAAACGTCGGACCACGTCGCGGTCCGTTCGTCGGTGTCGGTCGGTTCGGGTTCGGCGGAGTCGATGACGTATCCCTCAGGCGCTTCAACTGTCAGGCGTTCGGTCTCAAAGCCGCTTGCGAAGGGTTCCGTCAGCGTGAGCTTTCCGTCGTCGGCTTCTGCGAGCGAGCCCCATTCGACGGTGATACGGACGACGCCCGAACCGCCGGAGTCCTCCAGTTCGATAGCCGTATCGCCGACCCACATCTCACGTCCGGTGGCATCGGCGGATTCGTCGGCCACCGCCTCGATTCCACCGACGAAGTCATCGAGGAACTCATCCTGTGCCACCTCGTCCTGTTCAAGGCTCACGAAGGCGTCCCTCTCCTCATCGGCGTCAAAGTCGTATGTCCACTCGAAGGTCACCGTTGCGTCACCGTCCTCGTGTAGCTGTACATCGACGGACTCCGCCGACACCGCTCCTACTGCACCCGCGAAGGCGACGAGGGCGACAATGAGCGTCGCCGCGGCTATCCTTCCGAGTCTCATTCTTCGCCTCCGTCGCGCGACTCTATCTCAACGGTGGCCTCGTCAACATCGTCGATAGCATCGACTTCGAGCCTATCCGTTCCGGGTTCGACATCGGACGTATCGATACTCATACGTTCGGTCGTGGCTTCACCTTCGTCGAGTTCGAACGACCACTCTTCCCTCGTTACCGCCACGGTTCCGAGACGTAGGGTGACCTGAGTCTCTCCTTCTGCGTCACCGACATTCCTCAGACGTACCTCGGCGTCGAGTTCG
>JAQZCZ010000107.1 GCA_028751095.1 Euryarchaeota archaeon Ods01
ACAGACCGTTCTCCTTAGTGATGGATAGGCTTTTTTCCACGAAAGATATGTAGATATCAAACCTTCCAACAGCTGTTTCGTACCTATCCAGAAGGTAGCTCCGGTGTTCTGAAGGAATATTAGTTACGCTGACGTACGGCGGATTCCCTATCACGGCGTCGAAGCCCGCGTTCTCGCGCTCGTCGCCGCCCTCGTCGTAGAACGCCTCCGGGTATTCGAGACGCCAGTGGAAGAAGCTCTCGCGCTCGGCGAGTTCGCGCGCCTCGGCGAACCAGTCCGTCGTCTCTATCTCGCGCCACTCCTCTTCCTCTTTCAGAGCGCGCGCCATGCGTTCGTACACATTACGAGAACGCGACGCGTTCTCGTTAGCTCGTGAATCTCCCGATTCACGAACGCCCGAAGGTACGTCCACGCCGAACTCCTCGGCGGTCCGAACGTCGGCAATCGCCTCCAACCGACGCCGGAGTTCGTTCTTCTCGAACTCGCCGTACCGTTCCTCCATCTCCTTGATGTCGTCGAGTTCCTCGTTCTCGATTGCGATGATGTCCTGCTGTATCGACATCAGGTCCTCCATCGTACCCTCGAACGTCAGACCGAAGTCGGTGAGCGTCGAGTTCGCTCCGTTCTCACCGTTTCCGTTCGCTCCGCGCTCCAGCGCGTCGATTTCCTCGATGTTCGACCCGACGAGCGAGTTGCCCGTCTTCAGGTGGTGGTCTAAGAACGCCAGCGGCTGTTCCGCGGCGAGCGTACGGAGCCAGAGCGAGACCTTCGCCAGTTCGACCGCCATACCGTTCAAATCGACGCCGTAGATGCATTTCTGCGCGACCTGTCGGCGCGCCCAGTGGATGTCGTGCGACTCGTCTACGGTCTCGACGCCCGCCTCGTCCGCCTGTTTCTCCTGTGCGTCGATAATCTCGCGCGCGAGATGGTCGACGGCGTTCGTCAGGAAATGCCCGCTCCCCATCGCGGGGTCGAGTATCTTCAACTCGAAGACGCGCGACGCGAACTCCTCGGCGAAGTTGTCTTGGCTGTGTGTCGTCTGACCGATTACGTCCTCGCGTATACCGTCGAGTATCGGGTCTAACGTGTTCTCGACTATGTACTGCACGACGTACTCGGGCGTGTAGTACGAACCCGTCGCCTTGCGCTCTCCCTTGTCGGTCGTGAGGTACACGTCGCCCGATTCGAGACGTTCGACGGCGTCGCTCTCGTCGTAGTCCTCGTTCTCGAACTCCTCGGCTGTCAGCCATTCCTCGCCGTCGTCACGCACCGCGACCATAGGCTCGGGCGCGACGTTCAGGTCGTACTCCAACAGACCTTCGTAGATGCTCCCGAGATGGCGTATGTCGAGCGACGAGTAGTCTACGAAGACACGCCCGTCCCCGTTCCCCGACTCGCTACGTGTCAGAAGCTCGACGACGCGCGCGAGGTAGGCGTCACCGACCTTGTTCTCTTGCAGAAAACGGCTCTGCGGTTCGGTGTCCTCGTCCACCTCAGTCTTGAACAGACCGCCGTTGTACGCGGGTATGTACAGGTCGTCGCGCGGAATCCCGCGGCTCTCGCTCCCTTGGTCGATGAGTTCGAACAGTTCGTCGAGACGGTCCCACAGGTCGTCCTGCCAGTTCTTGTAGCCCTCCCCTCCGCTTTCGAGTTCGCCGACGACCTCGCGCTTGAGCGAGTTCAGGCTGTAGTTCTGGTCGTATATCTCGTTCCTCGTGTCGAGGAGGTCGCGCCCCTCGCTCTCGGCGTACAGGACGAATATCAGCCTGTACAGGTAGGTCAGCGAGGCGTCGTGTATCACGTCGAGGTCTTCGTCGGGGTCAACTTCGTTCTCAGGGTACTCTAAGAAACCCTCGGCGAGAAGCCCGATAGCCTCGTAGATATTGTCCTGTAGGTCGTCGCCTAACTCCTGCGAGTACGTGTTACTGCCGTCGTACACGTCGTCCAAGAAGCAGTCGCCAGTCGCGTCCTCGGAGAAGGCGGCGTTACGGAAGAAGAGGTAGAAGTACTTGAACTCCTCCAGACCTTCGTCTTCGAGAAGACGTTCGAGGTCCACGTCGTAGTACGAGTCGAGCTTGTGGCTCGTTCCCGAGTAGTAGATACGCCAGTGCTTTCCGTTCGTGAGTACCGCCCAGTCTACAGGTGTTTCCTGTAGGTAGACGTGTATCTGGTGGCTCGGGTTCGAGAAGTCGCGTTTCTTTTCGCCGCTCTTCGAGAGCTTGTCGAGCGATAGGTCCCACTGCTTGGCGTCGGCAACCGAGAGCGCGTTGCGGTAGAAGTCCTTGCCCTCTTCCTTGCCGTCTACTGCGTCCTGACGGTCGTCCTCGGCTCCGAAGAGAGCGTAGTCAGGACGCCTCCGCCCCGTCTCAACAGTCTCTTCGACCTCGTAGACATGCCCGAGTGCCTCAAAGACGGGACGTATGAAGTTCTTCTCTAACTGAGACTCGTTGTAATTGTCGAAGCTCCCTTTCTCGTCTTCGTACAGTGCTTCTATCTCGTCGTACGCTTCTTCAAGCTTATCGGAGTCTCCAAGCTCCCAGTCGTCGGTTTTGGGGAGATGCTCCTCAAGGTAGTAGTTCGAGAAAAGGTCACGGTTCGTGAGGAAGTCGAGTTCGCTCTGCATTGGATGGTGTAACACGGGCAGGCGGTATATTAGAAGTTGGGGCTGAGGCGCGGACGTGTCTCTCCCGTAAACCGAAAAGAGGTACTGACAGAGATACGTCCCTCCGAACAAATGAAGGTAGTAACGATAGGCGTGGACTCCGAGACGGCGGACGCGCTCCGCGAGGCGGGGCACGACGTGACGACGACAGACGACTTCGGAACCGACGCGTTACGCGAGGCGGGCGTCGAGGAGGCGGATGCCGTCGTCGTAGGCGCGGAATATCCGACACAGGTCGTCGTCG
>JAQZCZ010000049.1 GCA_028751095.1 Euryarchaeota archaeon Ods01
AGATGTTTGTTTTCTGCGACACAAAGCATGTATACATCCCAACGTTAGCTCCCACGTCGTAAAAAACATCTTCCGGCTCAACCTCTTCAAGAACCGACTCAACTACTCCGGACTCTTCCATAAGTCCGCGGAACCTCTGCACCTCCATACCGGTTGACACGCGGAATTTAGCCTCCGTGCCATTTATTTCCTGAGTTACCGTATCGTCAGTGGAAGCCGCAGAAAGGAGAGATGAGTACGTGGTCTTCAAAACAGACTCCAATCCGACTGCCGCCACTACCTTTTTTACCGGTCCCCTATATAGAAGCCTTCTCAGCCTCTCTAATCCAGACACTATAAGCTCTCCAATCATAGCTTTTCCACTCCGTCTCCGCCGTCCGTAGCGTTCCTCGTATCGAACACGACCGGCGCGTTCTCAGCGACGGTCGCGTAATCAACGGCGGAGTGGTCGGTCAGTATCACGGTGCAGTCGTGCGAGGCGAGGAGTTCGGGCGTCAGTTCGCGTGACTCGTAGGTTTCGTCGCCGACGCCGAAGACCGGAACGTGCGGGTCATGGTAGGTCAGCGACGCCCCTCGGTCGCGTAGCTTCTCCATAACGTCGTACGCGGGCGATTCGCGCGTATCCGAAACGTCGGGCTTGTACGCCACGCCGAGGACGAGTACCTCGGCGTCGGGCACCGCGACACGGTTCTCGTTCAGGAGTTCGGTGATACGGTCGACGACATGGTCGGGCATGCTCCGGTTGACGCGGTCGGCAAGGTCTATGAAACGCGTCTCTGCGCCTTTCTCGTTCGCCTTCCACGACAGGTAGAGGGGGTCGATAGGGATACAGTGACCGCCTAAGCCGGGTCCCGGGTAGAAAGGCATGAATCCGAACGGCTTGGTCGAGGCGGCGTCAACGACGTTCCAGATATCGGCGTCGAACTCGTCGGCAACCGTAGCGAGTTCGTTTATCATGCCGATATTGACCGCACGGAACGTGTTTTCGAGTAGCTTGACGAGTTCCGCCTCCGTCGCCGAATCAACGCGAACAACCTCGTCGAAGACCGTCGAGTAATGCTCTTCAGCGGCGTCTCCGCAAGCGTCGGTAACGCCTCCGAGAACCTTGGGTATCTCGGTCGGTCCGTACTCCTCGTTTCCGGGGTCTATGCGCTCCGGCGAGAAGGCGACGTAGATATCTTCGCCGACCGTGAAGCCGTTTTCTTCGAGTATGGGGACGATAACCTCCTCGGTACATCCGGGATAGACGGTGCTTTCGAGTACGACGACCGTTCCTTCGGACAGGACCCCGACGAGTTCCTCGAAGGTGTCGACGACATACGAAACGTCCGGCGTGCCTGTCTTACGTAACGGCGTAGGGACGCAGACCGAGACGAGGGAGGCTTCGGCGAGAGCCGAGTAGTCCGTCGTAGCGCGGAAGTCGGTGGCTTCGGCTACCTCATCGTCGGTAACGTCGTTGACGTACGAACGTCCGGCGCGCAGGTCCTCAACCTTCGACGCATCGACCTCAACGCCGACGACATCGTGTCCCGCCCCCTCCATGGCGAGCGCAAGAGGTAGACCGACGTACCCGAGTCCAACGACACCCGTTTCTGTCATCGCCGGATATTCGCCACCGTTTCAGTTATATCTACGGATTGTCAGTTTAACGCGTGGAGATAGAAGAACCGTTTCCGACAGACGCCTCACGCGACGAGATGGTCTCTCTCCAACGCGAACTCGCCGACCGCGCCGTCTTTGAAGACGACCTTCCGGAGGTCGGAACCGTCGGCGGCGTAGACCAAGCATTCGACGACGACGCCGCGGTGAGCGCCGCGGTCGTTGTGCGCGAGGGCGAGACGGTCGATAAGGCGACCGCGCGACGCGAGACGAACCTGCCGTACATCCCGGGACTCCTCGCCTTCCGCGAAGGACGCGCCGTCGTCGCGTCGCTCCGTCGACTCGAAACGACGCCCGACGCCGTACTCGTCGACGGTAGCGGACGTATCCATCCGCGTCAGGTAGGACTGGCGACACACGTCGGCGTGGCGGTTGACGTGCCTACGGTCGGCGTCGCCAAGTCGTTGCTATGCGGCAAGCCGCGGCGGTCTGTCGAACGTCTCGACGAAGGGGAGCGCGTGGCGATTGAGGCGGACGACAGCGTCGGTGCGCCCGACGGTACGACGTTAGGCTACGCTCTCCAGACGAAACAGTACGCGCCCGAGGCGTCAACGACCGTGAACCCGGTCTACGTCTCGCCCGGACACCGCGTTAGCGCCGAAACGGCGGCGGAGGTCGTCGCCGACGCCTGCGACGGCTACAAGCTACCCGAACCCGTCCGGCGCGCCGACGCGCTCGCCGACGAAACGAAGTAGCTACGTCTCCGCCGCACCGGGTTCGACGGTTTCGAAGTCGCCCTGCCGGACGGTCAGAAGACCGTAGACGAATCCGAAGCCGACGAAAGCAGTTAGGAGAACCATCATAACCAACTGTTGCGCCTTGGCTGAGGAAGGACGGCGGACGAGCGAGGCGAGACGCGAAGGTCCGAACTCGAATACGAGACGTTTGAGGTAGTCGTTCTTATCGCCCGACGCTTCGGGGACGAGCGTATCCATGACGCGTTTCGAGTATCCCTGCCAGAAGGCGCGGTCAAGTAGCCAGCGTGCGCTCGTCCGGTAGTCGAATATCTTGTGTTCGACGACCGCGTCGGGGTTGTAGTAGACGCCGCTTCCGTACTCGCGGCGCATCCGCGAACATATCTCGCTCTCGTGAGCCTGTATCTGTCTGTCGCCCTTACGCCCGACGGCGGTATTGAAGCCACCGAGTTCAAGGAAGACATCGCGCCTGAACGAGAGGTTTGAGGCGAAGGTATTGCGGACCTCGCCCTCGCCGTCTGCGAAGCCCTTGTGCGTGACGCCGATGAGCCAGTAGAACTCCTCGGGAAGGAACGAAGGCTTTCCGGCGACCCAGAGCGGTGCCATACGTCCGCCCGCCGCGATAACGTCGTGTTCCTCGTAGGTTTCGACGAGTTTCTCCACCCAGTCGTCGCGTGCAACCGCGTCGTCGTCGATAAACGCGATTACGTCGCCGGACGCCTCCTCGCCTGCGTGCGTCCGCGCACCCGAGATACCGACGTTCTCCTCCGTACGCGTCACGACGGTGTCGTCCCTCGCTCCGTAGTCCTCCTCCATACGACGGTAGACTTCCTCGTTCCCGTCTGAGACGAGAACCGCCTCGATATCTTCGTACGTCTGCGAGAAGACGCTCTCGACCGCCTCCCTGAAATCGTCGTACCTGTCGGGAGCGTGGGTGCAGACAGCGACAGAAACCTTCATTATGCGTCCTTTCTACCGGACGCGAATTAAACGTAATGATAAGACTTATGCGCCGAACGCGACCTTCGTTAGCCAATAATGGACAGAGACGTTTCGCAGTACGAGAAGTATGCGCCACACGCCGTCGTGGCGGTAATCTTCGCCTACATGGCGTGGATACGGACGCTACCGTACTCCGACGCCTTCGGTGAGGATGGAAGTATCTTGTTCTCAGCTAACGACCCTTGGTACCATATACGGACGACAGAGTATCTCGTCGAGAACTATCCTGCGACGTTCTCTTTCGACCCTTGGACCTACTTCCCGTACGGCTCCGCGACCTCGACAGGCTTCGGCGGTCTGTTCAACCAGATAATCGCTACGGTCGCTGTCATCGTAGGTCTCGGAAGTCCATCGTCTGAGCAGGTCGAGATTATCGCCGCTTTCGCCCCCGTCTTCTTCGGTGCGGCGACCGCGGTACCCGTCTACCTCCTGGCTAAGAAGCTCACCGACAGATGGGTTGCCCTCCTCGGTGCGCTCGCTCTCGCGCTGTTCACCGGACAGTTCCTCAACCGGACGACGTTCGGCAACGTACAGCACCAGTCCGCCGAGGCGTTCTTCGTCGCCGTCGCTGTCCTCGGCTTCGTTGTCGCCGTCGACCGCGCCTACGCCGAAAAGCCGACGTTAGCGCACGTCAAGGACAAAGACTGGCGGGCTTTCTCGGGCGCTATCATCGGAGGTGTGGCGCTCGCCGCCTACGTCCTGACCTGGCCTCCGGCAATCTACATCGTCGTTCCGTTCGGTCTGTTCGTCGTCGTCCAGATGGTCCGCGACTACCTCAACGACGACTCAACGGAGTACCTCGCTTTCACGGCTTTCTTCGTCTTCGTGGTAGCGGCGGTCCCCGTCTTCATCTACATGCTTCTCCACGGATTCTACTACCGCGTCTCCGGAACCGGTCTCTCGCTCCTACAGCCGTTCGCGCTCGCCGGAACAGGTGTCGGCGCTCTGTTCCTCCATTACGTCGGCGACTACCTGCGTTCCGAGGAGATAGACAAGGCGGCGTTCCCCGCGGTCATAGGCGCGCTCGCCCTCGTCGCTGTCGTCGTCCTCTGGCTTACGGGTCTGCTTTCGCTGTTCGAGAGTCTCGCGGCGAGGATGTACACCTTCGGCGCTCTGGCGGGCGAAGGAGCGCTTACGGTCGCCGAGATTCAGCCCGCGGGTATCGTAGACGCAATCGGAGACTTCGGTCTGCTGATTCTCGTCGCCGCCGCCGGCTTAGTCATACTCGCGGTCGACGTGGTCCGAGAGAACCGTCCGGCTGAGACCGCCGTCCTGTTCTGGTCTATCAACATGTTCACGGCGTACTTTACGCAGGCGAGGTTCGGATACTATCTCGCCGTCGCGGCGGCGGTTCTGGTCGCCTACGGCGTCTTCCGTATAGTCGAACTCGCCGACCTACAGGAGGCGTCGTTCGAGTCTCTGGAGGACGTGAAGGAGGTCAAGGGCTACCAGCTAATCGCGCTGGTTCTCATCGTCTTTATGTTCGTCCCCGTCACGGTCGTCGGGATAGGCGACAACCCTCAGATGCAGCCCGCATGGGACTCGGTGCAGGCGGGCGGCGACGAGCCGTGGCAGGAGGACGCTCTTCCATGGATGAACGAGAACACGCCGGAGGTGCCGATGGAGTACAACGAGCCTGTGCCGATACCTGAGGGAGAGGACTTCGACTACCCTGTCGATGAGTCACCGCTTGAGGGAGCGTACGGCGTTATGTCATGGTGGGACTACGGGCACTGGATAACCCACGTCGGCGAACGGGTGCCGAACGCTAACCCGTTCCAGCAGGGTAACATAGGCTCGTCGCTGTTCTTCACGTCGCAGAGCGAGGAGCGCGCCGACCTACTCGTCGAGGCGCTTCCGTCGGTCGAAGGCGACGGCGCACTCGAAGGCATGTCCGACGACGAACTCCGCGACATTATCGCCGAGCAGGACGACCAAGAGAGGTACGAGGACACGCGTTACGTCATGATAGACGACCAGATGGCGGCGGGCAAGTTCGGCGCAATAGCTACGTGGACGGGCTTCGGGGAGGAGGAGCCGTACATCGACCAGAGGGACTTCAGGATAGGCGAGGACGAGGACGCGACACAGGCGCTACCGGCGCTCGGTGACGAGTACGACCAGACGACGCTTTCGCGCCTCTACTACGACGACGCCGACGAGATGGACGGATACAGGCTCGTCCACGAAACCGAGACGTACGCGCTCATCGGTAGCCTGACCGACCTTTCACAGCCGCTCCAGATAAACCGGCTGTTCAACCGCGCCCAGTACAACGACCCCGAGGCGCTCGGCGGAACGACGCTTGCCCAAGCCGCGGACCTGCCTGACGACCAGATGATTCCGGCAGGAGACGGCACGTACCTCTACGACATCCGTGCCGCGGCTTCTGTCAAGACGTACGAACGCGTTGAGGGCGCGACGATAGCCGGCGAGGCGAACGTCTCAGAGCCGGCGAACGTGACGGCGTTCGTCGAGATGGAGACGACCAACACCGATAGGACGTTCCCGTACACAGACCGCGTCGAGACCGACGCAGACGGTGAGTTCGAGATAACCGTCCCCTACTCAACCGTTGACGACGTGCCTGTCGAAGAGGGAGGCACGAACGCAAGCGTAGAGGCGACCGGTCCGTACGAGGTGTACGTCGGTAACGTCGGTATCGCCGAGATATTCGGAGAGACACAGGTTGTCGGCGAACAGGACGAAGCTGGCGAGGTCAACGTGTCGGAGACCGACGTGTACATGGGTAACGAGGTAGAGGTCGAACTAGAAGAGGTCGAGGAACCCGACGAGAACGAGACGGCGAACGAGACGGACCTCGAAGACGAGCTGGGTGACGTAATAGACGACGACGCAATAGACGAAGACGTGGACGAAGGCGACGCGACCGACGGCGTCGAGGACGGAGGTAACGCCGAAGCCGAACCGGACGGCGGCTCTTAGTCCGACGGTCCTACTCCTCTTAGATAACTTCTGAACCGCGCCGTCCTTCCGCCGTAATCTGTTGTCCACACTTCGTCAAAAAGCGAAGTTATTTTATACCCGCGAAATAGGTACTAAATGTAAAAGTCAGTTTACAAAAAGTATCAGACACATGACATTTAACAACAACGGCTTTACCGAGAACGGGGGCGGAACACGGAGAGGAAGCGGAGGGGATACCGAAACGCAGGAACCGAACATCCTCACGATAGACGACGAGGAGACGAAGGAGGTCCTGGACTCGGTTTCGTCGGAGACGGCGCGCGAGATACTGTCGTCGGTCCAAGAGTCAGAGAAGACGCCCGCGGCTCTCGCCGACGGACTCGGTACGTCGACACAGAACGTCCGCTACCACCTCGACAAGCTGGAGGCGGCGGGCTTGGTCGAGGTCGGAGGGACGAGATACTCCGAGAAGGGGCGCGAGATGTCGGTCTACGAGTACTCCGAGACAGCGCCCGTCGTGGTAATCGGTGTCCGTGAGGAGTTAAGCCTATCCGACGAGACCGAGGACGCCCGCCGAAGCCGCGGTGATGACCGCGCCCGAGACGACAACGCCGAGGACGATAGCAGGGAACGAGTACCTATGCTCTATGCCGAAGACAAACGCCGCGGCGCATCCCGTCCAAGCGCCCGTCCCGGGTAGCGGTACTGCGACGACGGGGACGAGTACGAGAGCGCCGTACTTTCTGTAACGCCCTTCGACACGGTCGCGGGTACGGTCAAAGAGCCATGTAAAGAAACGCTCGAAGACCTTGTACCGGTAGGCGAGGAAGTTGGAGACACGTCCGAGTAGAAACAGGAGCGGAGGAACGGGCAGGAGGTTTCCGAAGACGCCGAGGACGAAAGCCTTGGTCGGCGACATTCCGTAGTAGCCGACGGCAAGCGGTATAGCGCCACGGAGTTCGAGGAAGGGCGAGGCGGCGAAAAGGACGACGGTGACCTCAGGCGGGAGGATATGGAGAGCCTCGGCGAGTTCGTGCGCCAGCGCCTCTGTGTCGACCATAGGGCGGCTTAGGCTGTCCTCCTAATCGTCGTTTCGGTATACGTAGTCGGCGGGAGCGTGTTCTACGTCGAATCCGTGGTCGGTGCGGTCGACGGCGACGGCACGCCGTAGGAGTAGGTCGCGCTCGCCACGGGTGACGACGGGAAAGCCGTAGACGGACGACTCGTACGAGAAGTCGCGTTCGGAGTCGTCGACGAAGTCGGCGTGGCGTTCGAGGCGTCCGTGGACGACGGTCTCAGATAGCCGGGGAAGACGGTCGAAACAGTCGCCAAGGACCTCGTCGAGTGTATCGTCGATTTCGTAGCCGACCGAGTTCCGCGCCGAACACGCCGCCGCGACCGCAGTGGTGCCGGTTCCGGCGAAAGGGTCGAGTACCGTGTCGCCGTAGACCGAGTACATGTTGATGAGCCGGTAAGGAACCTCGAACGGGAACGCCGCCGTCCGGTCGCGCGCCTCGTCGTCGGTTACGCCTTCGAGTGCCTGTCTCTCGCCGCGGAGGTCCCAGAGGTCGGAGAACCAGTCGTTACGCTCCTCCCAGAAGTAGGCGCTCTCGTACCTGCGTTCGTCGTTCGCCTCGAAGTCTCGGTCGCCCTTACGGAAGACGAGTACGGACTCGTGTTCAAGGGTGACGTAGGCGTTGGGCGGGAGGGTTCCGGAACCCATGAACTTGGCGGCGCTGTTCGCGGGCTTCCGCCAGACAACGTCGGGTAGAGGACGGTATCCCGCGTCGACGAACCGTCGAGTGACGCGTTGCTTGTTCGGATAGGCGACGAAGTCGTCGAAGGTCCTCGTCGCGTCGCCGACGTTGACACAGACGGTCCCCCCGGGAGCGAGAACGCGGTCAACCTCACGCCAGACGGCGTCTAGAACCGCGTGCATCGCCTCGAAAGCCCCCCATCCGTCGTCCGATTCGAGAGCCTCGCTAACGGCGTCGCTCTGCGCCGCGAACGAACCGTCCCACATCTCAACCATCGGATACGGCGGCGAGGTGACGACGAGGTCAACGGTGTCGTCGTTAACCTCGTCCATCGATGCGGCGTCGCCGAACAGAATCCTGTGTCGTGTCTCCATCGTCCCCCAGAGTGTCAGAGATTCGCGCCGGAGTTGCTTAACTGTTACGCGGACAGATAATTCATCTGAATGACTGCCTAGGAATATACTGCCGGAGTACCGGCGAAGGAGATAGAAACGAATAGGAGAAACAGGGAGTCTACTCGTGGCGCGAGACGACGGTGTCGTAGTTGTCGGCTACCGAGTCCCAGTTGACGACCTCGAAGAAAGCGTCGATGAAGTCGCCGCGCGCGGGTCCGTAGTCGTGGTAGTACGAGTGCTCCCAGACATCGAGTGCGAGTACCGGATGCGCGCCCCAGAGAGCGCCTTGGTCGTGCTTGTCGACGACGAGGTTACGGAGACGCTTGTCGACGGGGTCGTATACGAGAAGCGCCCATCCGCCCGCGGCACCTGCGGCGGCTTCGAACTCGCCCTTCCACGCCTCGTAGCTTCCGAAGTCCTCCTCGATACGGTCGGCGAGGTCGCCGTCGGGTGTTCTGCCGCCGTCGGGATGCATGTTCTCCCAGAACATCGTGTGGAGATAGTGTCCGCATCCGTTGTGCGTCACCGAGCGCATAGCGGCGGCGCTTCCGTCGTAGTCACCGGCGTCGCGGTTTTCGGCGAGCGTCTCCTCGGCGCTGTTCAAGCCGTTCACGTAGCCCTGATGATGGGTGTCGTGGTGCCATCGGACAACCTGTTCGCTAATATGCGGTTCAAGTGCGTCGTAATCGTACGGTAGTTCGGGTAGTTCGTGTGACATAACGGACCTAACAATGGAGGGCGAGCCACTTAAACTTCGGTACCTGACTTAAGCTTATCCTACGCGGGTGCCCGTCAGGAAGCCTTATGTCGTCCGGCGGGTTTTTGGTCGTGTGGAGATAGTCGACACCGTCGTGGCTTCGCCGGTTTTCCGTCTGTTGATAGCCCTCGGTGTCGGCGCTCTCGTCGGTCTCGAACGCGAGCGAAGCGACTCAGCCGGTTTCTTCGCAGGGAGCCGGACCCTGCCGCTCGTCGCCCTTCTAGGGAGTCTCGTGCAGTACTTCTTCCCGTCGCTTCTCATTGTCGGATTCGCCGCCCTCGGTCTGGTCGTGACCGTCGCGTACGCGGGCAAGATAGTCGTCGAAGAAGATATCGGCGCGACAACCGCGGTGACGACGCTTCTGGTCTACGTCTACGGCGCGATGGCGAGCCACTCGGAGGAGGGCGTCGTCTTAGCAGTCGTCTTCGGCGTCGTAACCACCTCGCTCCTCGCCGCCAAGCCGTGGATGCACGGACTCGCCGACCGTATTGAGGAGCGCGAGATGGTCGACATACTCAAGTTTCTCCTCGTCGCGCCCGTCGTTCTTCTCCTTCTTCCGAACCGCGAAACCGACCTCCTTCTTGGACTTAATCCGAGCTTCGTCTGGCTGATGGTCGTCCTCGTCTCGGGTATCAGCCTCGGCGCGTATCTCCTGACCAAGTACTTCGGTGCTGAGCGCGGTATCGCCCTCTCGGGCGCTCTCGGCGGAATGGCATCCTCAACGGCGACGACCGTATCGCTGAGTTCGAAGGCGCGCCACGGGAAGCTACCGTCGGTCTACGCCTTCGCAATATCGATAGCCTCGATGGCGATGTTTCCGCGTCTACTGATAGAGGTCGCGGTCGTCAACCCGTCGCTTCTACCGACGGTCGTCGTGCCCGTGACGGCGATGGCGGTGGTCGGCGTAACGCTCGCTGTCGCCGTCTTCCGACGCCGTCCCGAGGAGGACGTGGAACTCGACCTGTCGAACCCCTTCCGTCTACGTCCCGCGCTCCTGTTCGGCGTCTTCTTCGCCGTCGTCCTCCTCGTCTCGCGCGAGGGGGCGCGCGCCTTCGGCGAGTCGGGAATCTACGCGACGGCTTTCTTCTCCGGACTCGCCGACATCGACGCCATCACGCTGTCGTTGAGCAGTCTGTCGGCGGACGGCGAGATAACCGAGGAGGTCGCGGCGACGGGTATCGTGATAGGCGCGGTGACGAACACCCTCGTCAAGGCGGGGATAGCGGCGTTCTTCGGCGGACGTGAGGTCGGCAAGAAGGTTGCCTTCGTTCTCGTGGCGAGCGCCGCAACAGGTCTCGTCGTCGTCCTCTCGATGTCGTGGATTCTCTGAACGCCAGTCTTTTCCGCCCCATACGGCTACCTCCGAGCGATGACCGCGCCCGTGATAGCCGACGGAACCCTTGACGCGACCGGCTGGGAGATAACGTCGGAGGAGAGCGACACCGCGACCAAGGACGCCTTCGGAGTCGTCAAGTTCGAACTCTCGATGTGGACAAAGAAGTACGAGAAAGAGAACGGACTGGCGTTCGCCAACCGGACGCGAATAAAGCCGTCGCTGACCGACCTCCCGTTCGGACTCGGTGAAGGACGCGTCGCCGACTTCATGAAGTCGAGAGCCGTCGACAGGCTGACATCCGAACTCCAAAAACGGGAGGTCAGGGACGCGACGGTTGAGGGAAGGGCGAGGACAGAGACGGAAACGGGCGAAGGCATCGACCTCCGGCGTATCGAAGCCGTCTACGAGTCACGCGACGACAGAGCGGTCGGCGTCAAGGGCTGGATAGGCGTGCGCCACACCGACGACGCTTTCCTAACCGTGGGTGGCGTCCGTCCGCCGTCGGACGACGACGGGCGCGCCAAGGACGTTCTGGACCTGATACGGTCAGCCGAGTGAGGGGAAAAGGCAACAAAGCAAGGAGAGAATATCTACGCCGCGGCGGCGCGTTGTGTGTCGCTATCGTCGCCGACGAGTTCGCCCTCGTAGTCAAGGTAACCGCCCGCGACCGAAGCAACGGTAGCATCGGTGTCGACGCCTTCGTAGGCGCGGAGAAGGCGCGCCGCCTGTAGAGAGGAGTTTCCGTGGCGACAGATTATGTATATCTCGTCTTCCCAGTCGTATTCGTCCATCTCGGTAGGTAGACGGCTCATAGGGACGTGGAGGGAGCCGGGTACCACGCGTCCGTCGGTCTGCGCGAGTTCGTCCTCCTCACGCACGTCTATGACCTGTGCCTCACCGAGTCTGTCTTCAAGCTCGTCGGTGGAAATCTCCTCTACCATCGTTTCTGGTTCCTTGTATGACCCCTGTATATAAAACCCTTGCAATACCGGCAAAATGTTCGTGGAACCGTACAGCCGAGGGGATTAGTGCCACCGGAATCCTTAACGAAGCGCCGTCCATCTCTTAGGTATGATTCTCACGGACTGCACCGTTGTCGACTCCGACGGCGAGCGCGAAGCCGACGTGCGTCTGCGCGACGGACGTATCGCCGAGGTCGGCGACGTAGACGGTACGGACGAGACGTACGACTGCGGCGGCGGCTTCGTCGTCCCTGGAATCATCGACTGCCACGTCCATCTCGTCTCCGAATGCCTGCCGACCAACAGACACGGCGACGATAGGATGCGGTGGTACCGCGTCGTTGAGAACCTGCGCGACAGCCTCGCCGCCGGTGTGACGACGGTACGTGACCTCAACGCTCCCGACGCCTGTGTCATCGACGCCGGACGTGCAGTTGAGCGCGGGATGGTCGAAGGTCCGCGCGTTGTCGCGTGCGGACAGGGTGTCTGTTGCACGGGCGGGCATTTCAGCGGCAGTTGTCGGGAGGCGGATGGCGTCGCCGAGGTGCGCCGCGCCGTGAGGGAACAGATAGAACGCGGCGCGGAAGTCGTGAAGCTGATGGCGACCTCAAGCGCCTACTCGTCGAGCGAGGGCGGGCAGGAGATGACGCGTGACGAAATCGAGGCGGCGGTGCGCGTAGCGTCGATGAAGGGCGTTCCCGTAGCGGCGCACGCCGAAGGGAGAGAGGGGGTCGTCGCCGCGGCGGAGGCGGGCGTTGACAGCGTCGAACACGCCAAGTACGCCGACGAGGAGGCGATGCGCGCGGTCGCCGACAACGACGCCTTCTGGGTGCCGACATTCAAGCCGACACGGATGTCGCTCAGAAACCACGAGAAGTTCTCCGACGGGAAGCTGGAGAAGGCAGAGCGCGTCGTCGAACTGCAGAAGAGGGGTGCGCGTCTCGCCGACGAACACGGCGTCCGTGTTGCGGCGGGAAGCGACGCCGGAACGTCGTACAACTACCACGGCGCGAACCCCGAGGAACTCGAACTGATGGCGCGGTACGGCTTGGACGAACGGACGGTTCTCGACGCCGCTACTTCGAACGCCGCCGAACTCCTTGGCATAGACGACGAGGTCGGGTATGTGCGCGAGGGATACGCCGCCGACCTACTGGTGCTGTCGGGCAACCCGCTTGAGGACGCCTCGAACTGGCAGAAACAGGAACTCGTCCTCAAGGACGGCGAGGTAGTGGCTTAGAGGTACTGCTGGGCGCGGTCAAGTGCACGTTCGCGTTCATCGCATTTGTAGCAGTCGCCGCATCCCTCGGGGTCGTCGGTCACTATACACGAGACGGTTTCTTCGAGCGCTATTTCTCCGTCCATCTCGATGAACTCGGCGACGACCTCCGCCTTCTCCGCCCCGTACAGCGGCAGATGTATCTCGATGTCGTCGTCAACCCCGAGCGAAAGGGCGCGTTCGATGCTCTCGTAGAACTCGGGCGACGAGTCACGGAAACGGTCGTCGCCCGAGGCGAGCGTCCCCTCGTAGATATCGGTGACGCCCATAGCGCTGAGTTCGACGGCGGCGTTCGTGAGAAGCGATGACGACCGACCGTGGACGTACGTGAACCCCTTCTCGTCGGCTTCGGCGTCGCGCCGGAGACGCGCCGGGTCGTCGTGACGTACCTCTATCTCGACGAGTTCGCGCGCGTTCTCGACCGCCTCGACGTGTCGGCGTGCCGTATCGCGCTCGTACCCCTCCCACGGGAAGCCGTACGAGACGTAGACAGGCTGTATGGGTCCGTCGAGAGTCTGGAGAAGGTACGCGCTCTCGACGCCGCCGCTGTACAGGAGTCCCTTCGTCCCCATACCCCTCGTTGATTCCGCGCACGTAAATCTGTCCCGAGAAACTATTGTCCCCGACACCGAAGACGGCGTATGGAGACAGAAAACGCCGACGTACTCGTCACGGGTAGCGCGGTCCGTGTCGGACGGGCTATCGCGCTCAGGCTCGCCGACGAGGGGGCGAACATCGCGGTACATTACCGGACGAGCGACGAGGAGGCACGCGAAACGGCGGGCGAGGTGCGCGAAAGAGGCGGCGAGGCGGCGACCGTACGCGCCGACCTATCGACAGTCAAAGGGGCGCGCAACGCCGTAGACGCGACAGTTGAGGCGCTCGGCGGTATCGACGTTCTCGTCAACAGCGCCTCGGTCTTCTACGAGACGCCTGTCGGTGAGGTGACGCGCGAGGACTGGGACCACAGTATGAACGTCAACCTCCGCGCGCCTTTCTTCGCCACACAGCGCGCGGCGTCGCACGGCGTCGAGAAGGTCGTCAATATAGCGGGCGTCGCCGCAGAGCGCCCGTACCCGTCGTACCTGCCTTACTCTATCTCGAAGGCGGGCGTCGTCTCCCTCACGAAGGGGTCGGCGAAGGCGCTCGCGCCCGAGGTGACCGTCAACGCCGTCGCACCCGGAACGGTTCTCTCGCCCGAGGACCGTGACGAGGAGGAGGAACGTCGTATCGCCGAGAAGACGCCTGTCGGACGTATCGGAGAACCTTCGGACGTTGCCGACACCGTGGCGTTCGTGGTGAGGTCGTCGGATTTCCTTAACGGAGCGGTCATCAACGTAGACGGCGGGCGGTCGCTGTAGACCCGTTCGCCGGTCGGCGAGCGGACGACGAAGAAGGGGCAAAAGCTTATTCGATTACCGCCGATATACGTCTTAGATGGTAACGTGCGGGAACCGGACGGGATGTTTAGTTGATTTATCGGTCCGTCCCGGTTACGGAAGGGATGGAGAATGCCGACGGTTCACGGGTCGGCGGAGGTATTATGCCGGATAGCCTTCTTGAAGTCGGTCTTACACTCCTCCTACTGACGGGGGTGGTCTTCGGTCTGTACGCCGTTGTACCCACGGGAGATACCGGCACAGAGACGCCGGCGAGTACGGACAACTCCTTTGAGCAGGAAGATACGGCTGTAGAAACCTCACCGGACGAAGCTTCGTCGCCGTCCAAAGAGCTTCACGGATACCCGCCTGAGGACCGAGGTTCGACGGATGGGACCGCAGGAGGTTCAGGACTGTTCCGTGAGGTATCAGCCGAGACGGGTTTTGAGTACGAGCAGAACGAAACAGGGTTCCGTGAAGGTGACGCAGTCGCGGGGGTATACGTCACCGACCATGACAACGACGGAAACCCGGATATCCTAGCTATCGGTGAGGAACCCATCCTGTTCGAGAACGTCGGTGGCGAGTTCGTTCGTTCGGACGCGGTCCCTGAAATGGACGACAGAGAGTTCATTTCAGCGCTGTTCTTCGACCACGATA
>JAQZCZ010000075.1 GCA_028751095.1 Euryarchaeota archaeon Ods01
CCCATTCCCGGCGAAGCGACACGTCCCGCGACGCTCGACATATTGACGACCGTGCCGGTCCGCTGTTCGCGCATATGCGGGAGCGCGGCGTTGACGACGCGGTGCGGTCCGTGTACGTTCACGTCGAACTGGTGGCGCGCTTCCTCGACGCTCGTCTCCTCAACCGCGCCGACGAGCGAGTCTCCGGCGTTGTTGACGACAGCGTCGATACCACCCGTCTCCTCGACGACACGTTCGACGGCGTCATTCACCGCCTCGTCGTCGGTGACATCGACCGAGAGCGCCACATCGGCGGAATCGACACGTTCGGCGTCACGCGCGGTTCCGTAGACGGTCCAGCCGTTCGTGGCGAAACGGCGCGCGGTTGCCGCGCCGATGCCGCGCGACGCTCCCGTGACGAGGACCGACCGCGTCATTCGTAGACCTCCTCGGGGTCGAACAGGCGCTCGCCGACGTTCTCGCCGTCGATGGTGCGGTAGAAACACGACCGGTGCCCCGTGTGGCACGCCGCCCCCTCGCCCTCCTGTTCGACGACGTACAGAAGGGCGTCGGCGTCGCAGTCGACGCGGACCTGTTCGACGCGTTGCGTGTTGCCGCTCGTCGCACCCTTCTTCCACGTCTCATCGCGCGACCGCGAATGGTAATGCGCGTACCCCGTCTCGCGCGTGAGGCGCACCGCTTCGTCGTCGGCGTACGCAAGCATCAGAACGTCGCCGTCGTCGCCATCCTGCGCCACGACGGGGACGAGTCCGTCGTCCCTGTAATCGATTTCGACCATACGGAACCGACGCGCTCAGAGACCAAAAACGGCTTGCATGATACCGAACAGGAGGTCACCGGCGGTGAGCGCGAGGACGAGACCCACGAACATGGGGACGATGAACGGGATGCCAGGCGATATCCAGACGGCGTCCTGCTCGGCGATTTGGCGGAGTTCGTCGGCGTCGCGTTCGAGGTCGTCTGACTCCCACGGCGTCTCTTCGACGAAGTCGTTGAGGCGCGGGTCGGCGTCACGGACCTCACGGATACTGTCTATACCGCGCCATTCGACGTAGTCGCGTACGAAGTCGATATCCGTAATCCCTCCTCCGCCGCCGAGGACGCCGCTTCGGCGCAGTGAGACGCCGTCGTCCGTTTCGATGATACGTCCGAACTCGTCGTGTAGGCGGTCGGTGGAGACGCGTTTACCGAGGAGCATCAGGGCGGGGTTAGCGGTGTTGCGTCGCGCTATGTTCTCGGCGAGTAGCTTAGCGGGGTAAGCGACTCCGACGAGTACGGTGTTTCCGAGGACGGAGAGGACGAAGATAGGTGCTTCGGGGACGATGAGCGGGTAGGTGCCGACCGGCGTCGTGAACAACGGGTAGATGGGGAAAAGGAAGCCGAGAACGACGAGCGCGTACCTGTCCGCGCCCCCGAAGGTTCCGAGGTAGTAGAAGCCGTAGCCGAACGCCGCGCCGAGTCCGAGCGAGATAGCGGCGAAGACGAGGACGGTTCCGGCGTCGCGTAGAAAGAGGTCGGCGGCGAGAGCGACCGCGCCGACGGCGACGAGCGGATACCACGTCGGATGCGGGACGCGGCGCTCCTGTATATCGAGGTAGGAGGCGTAGGCGAAGACGGCGACTGCGGCGACCGCCCGGAGCGCGTCAACGTATACCTCCATCAGTCGAGCGTCCTGACCATCTCGACGGCGCTCTCGACCGCACGCGCGCCGTAGTCGGTCCGTTCACGCGCCTCGGCGGCGGACATCCCGGGTCCCGCGATTCCGAGCGCGACGGGCTTATCGTGGTCGAGCGACAGACGCGTGAGTGCGTCGGCGGCGGTTTCGGTCACGAGACGGTCGTGGTCGGTATCGCCCTCAACGACCGCACCCGCGGTTGCGACGGCGTCTATATCGTCGCGCTCGCAGAAACGTTTGGCGGCGAGAGGCGTGTCGTACGCGCCGGGTACGCGGACTGTTTCGACTTCGACGCCGAGTTCGTCCGCCTTCTCGACGGCGCGTTCCTCCATCTCGCTGGTAACTTCGCGGTTAAACTCAGAGACTACGAGACCTAGCTTCATGCCCGAAGAAAGACGACGCCGGTCTTAACTCTTGGTGAACTCGCGCAGTACGACGGTCGCGTAGCTTCCACGCGGAAGGAAGAAGTCGAAGATAACATCGTCGCCGTCACGTTCGTAGCTCAGGTCGGGACGGACGAGTACGGCGCGGCGCGTTCCCTCGGAGGCGTACTCGTCGTCGCGGTCGAAGTCGTCGCGTGAGACGCCGACGGAGTCGAGGACACGGCGCTCTATTTCGCCCTGTTCGCCGTCCGCAAACTCCGTCTCGGTACCGACGAGCGGCGCGGTGACGAATGCGCGTCCGCGTTCGACATGCCGGTTGACGGCATCTACGTTTGACCCCGTGACGCGCTGTGTGTTCGACGCCTCGGGTACGCGGGCGTCGCCGTCCGTCTCGGCGAAACAGACGACATCGCCCTCGTACGCGCGGTCGAAACGTAAGCCCGCCTCGTGCCGCTCGCGCAGAATGAGGTTGAAGACGCGTGACTGGACGGCGTTGACGAACATCCTGCGGAGGTTGTGCGGGAGAGCGTCGAGGGCATCGCGTCCGTCCTTTCCCTCGGCGAGCGCGTTGAGAAGGGCTTTTTCGTAGCCGAGGTAGTCGGGGAAGTAGTCGAGCGCGGCGTCGTAGTCCCGTTCGTCGGCGAGACGCTGACGCACCTGACGCGTCCGGTCGGGTTCGGCGTCGAAGGACTCGACGAGGTACGCGTCAACAGCGCCGCGGAAGTCGCCGTCAAGGATACGTTCGCCGACGAGATGGGTCACGGGACGGCGCGAACCGAACCGCTGTGAGCCGAACAGGTTGGGGACGCCTCCAAAGGCGTCGATTTCCTCGACGACCGCATCGGCGTTCTCGGGAGCGTCGGCGTCACGGAGACGTACCTCAAAGTCGTTACCGACGAGGTCGCCGAGGGAGACGTACTGGTGCGACCTGCCGAGGTACTCGATAGAGACGCCGCTCAGAGAGACTTCCTCGATTTCGTCGCGCGAAACGTCGGCGACCGTAAAGACCTGTTCCGTAACGGCGTTCTTGTCCTTCGTCCCCGCCCAAGAGACGCGCTTCCTGCTCGCGCCGAGGGCGTCGCTCAGGTCACGCGCGAACTCGTGAGTCTCGTACCCGCGGAGGGTGACGCGCAAGACGGCATGCTTCCCCTCGTCGCCGTACGGGAAGTCGGTCCGCTCGGCGACGCGGAAGTCCTCGTCGCTCTGCTTGAGACGCCCGCCGACGCGCGGCGCGTCGGTCGCGTACCAGTCGAGTCCGAGGTCAGCGTCCACTACAGGTCGAGTTCCTCGGAGATTCCTTCGATGAGGTCCTCGGTACTCTGGTTAGCCTTGACGCCGACCTCCTTAGCGACCTCCTGAAGGTCGCGGTACGACAGGTCTTCGAGTTCGTCGCGGCTCGACGGGAGGTCGTCGGATTCGGACGTTTCCTCCTCGGCTTCCTCAGTTTCCTCGTTCCCCTCTTCAGCCTCAGACCCTTCCTCGTCCTCGTCGTCCTCGAAGATTCCGACCTCCTCGTACTCCTCATCCACCTCTTCCGGCTCCTCAACGGCTTCTTCGCCGCCTTCTTGTTTCGGTAGCGTGACGCGCAGGACGCCGTTCTCATAGGTGGCTTCCGCGCCGCCGACATCAACCTCTGCGGGGATAGGAACGGTCTCAGAAAGGCGTTCAGGGCGTTCTTCACGGACGGATGCGAAGCCTTCGTGGACCTCCTCGCGTTCGGCGTGTACCTTGAGGCTACCCTTGACGAAACGTAGGTCGATACTGTCCTCGTCGTACCCGGGAACGTCTATCAGGACGAGGAGTTCGTCGGGGCTTTCGAGCATATCCGCCGACGTAGGTAGTCTCTTGCCTATGCGGCGGAGCAACGAGTCCTTGTTTTCGCGCAGATTTATTTCGACCATACCTGTAAATCAGAGAGGTAGGAAAAAAGCCTTTCTTTAATCGAACTCCCGTTTCACAGAAGCTTCAGGTCGCCCGTAACCGCGTCAACCTCGGGCGCAGGGGCGGGACCGACGCCGAGAGCGGTCGCCGTACCCGACTCAACCTGTGTCCTTCCGGCGTCACGGACGAGTGCGTGAGGCAGGTTGGCGGCTCGCGCCTCGCGTTCGAGTTCGATGAGTTCGTCCTCGCTTCCGGCGGCGACAACGACCTTCGTCGCCCCCGACCGTTTCCAGTCTTCGGCGACCGAGTCGTCGGCGCGCTCGTACGCCTTGAGCGAGGCGTGAGCGACCTGTGCGGCGAGCTTTCCGTCACCCATGCCAAGGTCGGTACGGACGACGATAGTCTGTTTGTTCACGACTGCCACCCCTCTATACGTGACGCGCTAACGCCGTCGACGTTCTCGGCGAGTTCCTCGGGGTCGGCTTCGTTGAGTTCGTCGACCGTCTCTACGCCGGCGTCCTCAAGCTTCTCCTCGGTCGCGGGTCCGACGCCGTCGATTGCGCGTAAGCCTTTCTTTTCCTCCTGTTCAGCCTTGTAGCTCTCGTAGTTACAGATGGGACAGCCGAGTTCCCAAGGTTCGTCGTCGTTGCTCTGGTGGATAACGACCTCGGGCAGGTCGTGTTCGTCGCAGACCTCGTCGGTGACTTCGAGTTCTCCGCGTCGGGGAAGGGGGAGCGAGTAGTCGCAGTCGGGGTAACGCGTGCATCCGACGAGCCTTCCGCCGCGGCGGGTGCGTTTGATAGCGAGTTCTCCGCCTTCGGCGTCGCCGCAGTCGGGACAGTCGCCTATGACGACGTCGTCCTCCTCGTCAGCCTCCTCAGCCTTACAGACGGGACATCCGTGGACGTACGTGTTACGTCCGTTCAGAACCTTGACGTGTTGCAGACCGTGTTCGTCACAGGTTTCGTCGACGAGGACGAGCTTTCCGTCATCGGGGAGCGGGTACGTGTTCTCACAGTCGGGATAAGCATCGCATCCGACGAACTCGTCGCCACGGCGAGACGACCGTATGACGAGTAATCCGTCTTCGTCCGCCTCGCAGTCGGGACATTCGCCGAGAGTTCGGTCTTTCTTCAGACCCTCGCGGAGTTCGTCGCCTATCTCGTCCTCCTTTTCCTCAAGCTTCTCGAAGATACGGTCGAGCATCTCGCGCGACTCCTCCATGACCTCGTCCTGCGAAACCTCGCCGTCGGCGATACGGCGCATATCCTCTTCGAGCCTCTCGGTCATCTCGGGGTCGGTGACGAGGTCGGCGTACTCGTCCATCGTCTCGACGACCGCGCGGGCGAGTCCCGTCGGGCGCGGCGGGTTGTTCTCGATATATCCGCGGCTGTAGAGCTTGTCGATAGTGTTATGGCGCGTCGACTTCGTCCCCACGCCTTCGTCCTCCATACGCTCGACAAGCTTCGACTGTCCGATACGCGACGGGGGCTGTGTCTCCTTCTCTTCGAGTCGGGCGTCGTCTATTTCGAGAGCGTCGCCCTCGTCTATCTCAGGAAGCCGGTTCTCGTCGGTGCCGAAGTACGGGTAGTAGGCGTGGTAGCCCGCATCGAGGAGACGGCGTCCGTTCGCCTTGTACCGGTCGCCGTCAACCTCGAAGGTGGCACGGACGTGTTCCCATTCGGCGGGCGGCGCGAGAGTGGCGAAAAACCTCCGGACGACGAGTTCATAGACCTGCCATTCGTCTTCGGTGAGTTCATCACGGGTTGCAAGAGCAGTCGGATAGATAGGCGGATGGTCAGTCGTCTCCTTGTCGCCGGTTGACGGCGCTCGTCCGAGTTCGGCGAGTTCTTGGGCGTCCTCCGCGAACTCGTCGTGGTTTTCGAGTATGCCGAGAACGCCGTAGATATCCACATCGTCGGGATAGACGGTGTTGTCGGTACGCGGATACGAGATGAATCCCGCGGTGTACAGGTCCTCAGCGACGCTCATAGCGCGCGAAGCGTTGAAGCCGAGCGAACCTGCGGCGCGTATGAACTGCGTCGTGTCGAACGGCTTGGGCGGGTAGTCGTTACGGGTACGGGTACGTGTCTCCACGACCTCCGCCTGCCCCGAGTCTTCGGCGCGTTCGTGGACTGCGAGGGCAGTCTCCTCGTCCCAGACGCGTTCCTGTTCCTTGCCGTCCTCCTTGTAGAAGTGCTGGGCTTCTATCTCGTGACCGTTCTCAAGCAGGTCGAGGTAGATTTCCCAGTAAGGGTCGGGTTCGAACTCCTCTATCTCCTTCTCACGGTCGACGAGTATCTTGAGCGTCGGCGACTGGACGCGTCCGACCGACAGGTACGAGTCGCCGAGTCGGTTCGAGGCGAGCGAGAGGTAACGGGTGAGCGCCGCGCCCCAGATGAGGTCGATTATCTGGCGCGCCTCTCCGGCGGCGGCGAGGTCGAAGTCGAGTTCGTCGCGGTCCTCAAACGCCTCGCGGACCTCGTTCGGGGTAAGCGACGAGAAACGGACGCGGTCAACGGGGATGTCGGAGGCGTCCTTAATTATCTCGTACGCCTCCTTACCGATGAGTTCGCCCTCGGAATCGTAGTCGGTCGCTATGACGGCGCGGTCGGCTTCACGTGAGAGACGTTCGACTGCGCCGACGATATCCTGCTTACTCGGGTTCTTCTCGATGTCAGCGTCAACGAGTTCCGAGGGTTCGACGGCGTGCCAGTCGTTGTACTCGTCGGTGAAGTCGACCTCGACGACGTGTCCAGCAAGACCGACGCAGACGCGGTACGCCTCGCGGTCGTCCCATTCGTAGACGTTGACGCCGTTGACGCGTTTCGTCGAGAAGTCGCCGCGGCTAAGTATCTCTGCGATGCGTTCCGCGGCGTTGTTCTTCTCGGCGATTATGAGTTCCACAGGCGGTCTAACCGCGCTCGCATATAAAAATTAGTCGGTGTCCGTCGTGTGCTTACGCTGTTCGCGCTTGCTCATCTCCATCAGGAGTTCGAAGACCTCACGGACAGTCTCGGGGTCGAGGTCGAGCGCCTCGGCGCGTTCCTCGACGCGTTCGAGTACCGCCTCCTCGCGGTCGGGGTCGTGTATCTCCATTCCACGTTCGTCCTTGACCTGCGCGATGCTCTCCGCGACGTACGTCCGTCGGGCGATGCTCTCGACTATATCGCGGTCTATTTCCTCTATCTCGTCCCTGAGTTCTTCGAGGCTCCCTGACTGTCCGTCTCCAGCGTCAGGACCTTCCCGTCGAGTTTTTTCCAATCTTGGGCAACCTCCTTTACCTGCTCAGTGTCTCCTATCGCCGCAAACGAGGGTCCGGTTCCACTTAAACCCGCGCCTTCGGCGTGCGCGAGTGCATCGACGGCGGGCGAGGCGTCGCGGCGTAACGCGGCGCAGTAGGCGAATCCGTTCGTCGTCATCGCGTCGGCGTAGTCGCCGTCGAGCGCCATTCCGTATGCGCGTTCGACGACGGGCGCGACAAGCTTGGACCGTTCAACGTCGGTCGATGCGCTCGCGGCGCGTTCGTCGGGGACGTAGACCGCGACGCTCCTGTCGAAATCCTCGCGGCGGAGTAGCTCGTCCGATGAGTTATCGGTGATTACGACGCCTCCGAGCATGCTCGCGGCGGCGTCGTCGAGAGCGCCCGTGATGGTGACGCCCGCGTCGCGTGCCGCCTCGACGCCGACGAGGCTGGCTTCGAGAGGTTCGAGCGTCTCGTCGATGGCGTCAAGGGTTGCGAGAACCGTCGCGTTCGCCGCCGCCGACGACGACTTAAGTCCGCTCTCGGGAGGGATATCGGTCACCGTCTCGACTGTCCCGCCCGCCGAAACGTCGAACCTTTCGAGCGTCTTCTCGACGCAGGTCTCGATTAAGGTCGTGTCAACATCAACGTCGGTTTTTCCTTCGACGCCCGAAGCGCCCTCGTCGAGTTCGACCGTCGCGCGCGTCCGTAGGTCAACGGCGAACGCGCTTCCATTCAGCGTCGCTATCGCGTTGATGACGGTCGCCGCGCCGGGTGCGGATGCTTC
>JAQZCZ010000083.1 GCA_028751095.1 Euryarchaeota archaeon Ods01
CTCGTCGGTAACTCCCTCGTCGTCCGTCTCCTCCGTCTCGTTGTCCGGAGTATCGTTGTCGAGACATCCGACGAAAGCCGACGCGGTTACGGAGGCGACGGCGGCGACCAAGCTTCTCCGTCTCATACGTTCAGTTCGGTCTCCCGTCGTATAACGGTTGTTCCATCAGCGTAAAGTGAAGCCCCGACGTAGAACAGGCGATGATAGAGGTACGTGACCTGCGGAAGGAGTACGCGGGACACGTCGCCGTCGAAGGCTCGACGTTCGAGGTAGATTCGGGTGAGGTCTTCGGCGTCGTCGGACCCAACGGAGCGGGAAAGACGACGACCCTCAAGACGGTTGCAGGTCTCGTCGAACCTACGAGCGGGGAGGTACGTGTGGCAGGCGACGACCCCGCCGACGCCGATACGCGCCGTTCTCTCGGATACCTACCCGAGGAGTCGCCGCTGTACGAGGATATGACCGCAACCTCGTACCTACGTTTCTTCGCCGACCTGTACGATGTTCCGCGCGAAGTAGCCGACGAACGTATCGGTAAAACGCTCGACCGTCTCGAACTCGACCGACGTGAGACGCGTACCGGAGATATGTCCAAGGGCATGAAACGCAAGGTCGCAGTCGCGCGGTCGCTCGTAAACGACCCCGAAATTCTCGTCTACGACGAACCCGCGAGCGGTCTCGACCCGTTGACGACCAACTACGTCGTGGAGTTCGTGCGGGACCTCGCCGACGAAGGGAAGACGGTCGTCTTCAGCGCCCACAACCTCTACCACGTCGAACGCGTATGTGACCGACTGATAATCATGAACGAGGGCGAGGTCGTCGCACGCGGAACCCTCGACGAGATACGTGACGAACACGGAGGCGTCGAGTACCACGTGGAAACGACGGTACCTGTCGAGCGCTCAGAGCCACACGACGGCAACCACCGCGTAGTTGTCGAAAACATGGACGAGGTCGAGAGCGTCCGCGAACAGACACACGACGAGGGCGGCGAGGTCCTCGACATAAGAACCCGCGAGCCGAGCCTCGAAGATATCTTCCTTGACGTTGCGGAGGGAACGTGAGGCTACGGAAGGTTCTCCGTATATCACGGTGGGAGGTATCGCGTACTGCGGGCGGTCTCGACCGTCGGACCCTCGGATTCGCCATCCTCGTCTTCGTTCTCGTAGCCGCAGTCGCCCCTTTCGCTTTCGACGGCGGACTGTACGACGAACTCTACGTCGTCGGCGTTGAGGACGACGACGGCTACCACGAAGCCGTCGAACGAGCCGACACACTCCGAGCCGTCGAGCCTAGCTGGAGTGCCTTCTCGTCGGGCGATATAGACGTGCTGGTGCGTGACGATATACACGTTGCCGATGACCAGAAGGGCGAAGCTGCCGTCGCCGAACTACGCGACGCCGCGAGACGTTACAACGCGGGTGAACTCGCCGAGAAAGACCCCGACGCCGCTTTCCCCGTCTCCGTTGAGATTAACTACGTCGACCGTGACGCCGAACCCGCGGAGCCGGGCGATACCTTTGAGCCTGTCGCCGAAGAAGAGGACTCTGAGGACGAGGATGCTGACGATGATGACGACGGCGTAGACGCGCCCGATGCGGAGGAGGACGTTGACGACGGCTTCTCGTTGCCTTCGGGCGGCTTAGGCGGTATAATCGGACAGGGAGGACGCTCCGGCACCCCCGACGACATCGCACCCCCGTTCCCGTTTGAGTCCTTGATTCTCGCGTTCGCATTTCTGGTTCCGCTCAACTTCGTCGTACAGGCGTACTCGACCAGCGTCATGAATGAACGTATCGGACGCCGTGGCGTCTTAATGCTCGCCTCACCGGTCTCGCGCCAAGAGATAATCGCGGGAAAGACGGTGCCGTACTTCGCCGCCGCTCTCGCACTCGTCGCCGCCGTCGCCGCTGTCGTAGGAGGGGGCTGGCGTTCGGTCGTAGCTATGGTCCCCGTCTTACTAATCTTCCTGTCACTGACCTTCGTCGGCGCTATGTTCGCACGCTCGTACAAGGAGCTAACCTTCGTCACCGTATTCGTGAGCGTCGTCGTCACGTCGTACGTCTTCATACCCGCTATATTCACCGATATCGACCCCGTCGCCGCAATCTCGCCGCTCAGTATTGTCGTCCGCGACCTACAGCAGGCTGCCTCCGCCGCCCCTGCGTCGTGGTACGTCTTCTCCGGCGCGCCCCTCGTCTTTTCCTCCGCCGTCCTGTTCTCGCTCGGCTCGGGCGTCTACCGTGAGGAAGAGATGTTCAACCAGCGCCGTGTCCCGCACAAAGCCGTTGCCGCCGTCGCTTCGTGGCTCCGCCGGCGTGCGAGCGTCGCTAAGGTAAGCGTCTTCCTCGTTCCTTTCGTCTTCGCCATCCAGCTTCTCGTCGTCGCCACACTGTTCGCCCTTCCCGTCGAAGTATCCCTGCCCCTGTTCTTCGTCGCCGCCGCCGTCGTTGAGGAGGTCGCAAAGAGCGTCTCCGTATACGCGGGCTTCGCGCACTCCGTCTTTGAGAGGAACGACAGAAACGCCGTTGTCCTCGGAGCAATAAGCGGTGCGGGATTCTTCGTCGGGGAGAAGTTTGCCCACCTCGCCCAGCTAGTCGGACTCGACACGCTCGAAATCGGACGTGCCGCTCTCGGCGTCGGATTCGACGTCTCTCCCCTCGTCCTCGTCGCCCTCTTCTTCGCACCTCTCGTCCTCCACGCCGTCGCGGCGTCGCTCGCCGCCCTCGGAGCCTGCCGCGGAAAACGCGGCTACCTCGTCGGACTCGTCGCCGCCGTTGTCGTACACGTCGCCTACAACCTGACGGTGGTGGGACTCGTTGCGTAGCCCCCGACGCCTGCGTCTGGCGACGCGCGAACTCGCGTCTCTCCGTGCCGAGAAGACTGTCGTCCTCGCCCTCGTCATACAGCTTTTCATAGCGGCTTTCTCGTCGTTCCTCGTCGTGGGTCTCGTCTCACTCTACGACCCCGGGGCGGGCGAAGTCGAGTTCGCCGCCGCCGGCGACACCGACGAACTCCTCGAAGCGGCGGCAGGACAGGATTCGTGGGACGTATCCGTCTACGAGGACCGTGAGACTGCGACCACGACGTTTGAGGGGGGCGGTGCCGACGCAGTCCTGCTGGTCGAACGGACCGACGACTCGGTCGACGTAGACGTATTAGCTCCGCGAGGCGACCTACGGACCACCCTTATCGTGACGGCGGCGCGTGACCTCCTCGAACGTCTGGAGGACGCCGAACGCGAAAGGCTCGCCGCCGAACTCAACGTTGACGCCGTTCCCGTACCCGAAGGCGGCGCGAGTCCGTACCACGGCTTCACGTACGCCGTCCTCGTCCCCGTCTTGATGTTCCTGCCCGTCTTCATCAGCGGGAGTATAGCGTCGGACTCGGTCACCGAGGAGTTCGAACGCGGCACGCTTGACCTTCTACGAGCCTCGCCCCTCTCCGACCCCGCTATATTCGACGGCAAGACAGCCGCGGCTGTTGCGCTTGCCCCTGCGCAGGCGGTCCTCTGGCTCGCCCTGCTGGTCTTCAACGACGTTCCTATCTCGTCCCCTGTCCCGTTGCTCGTCCTCGTGACCGGAATAACTGCGGTAGCCGTCGGCTTCGGTGCCGCAGTCGCGTTACAGTTCCGCGAGAGAAAACAGGCGCAGTTCGTCTACTCGGTCGGCGTCGTCGGCTTCTTCGCGCTGACGTTCGCCCTGCCCGAGTCCTCCGCAAACACCGTCGCAAAGCTAGCCGCCGGAAGCGCGACGACTGCGACGTACGCGCACGTTGCGGGCTACGCCGTCGCCGGTGTCGCCGTCTACCTCATCGCGCGCCGCTTTGGCGGACGAAAGCTTAGTTAGGCGTGCGGGCGTACTGCTTTCCGTGACACGTGTCCGGATACTCGGCAAGGACGGCTACGACGTGCGCGGCGAACTACTTTCGAGCGAAACGTCCCGCGAGGCGCTGGCGACCTACGACTTCTTAGACACACGTATCGACAACGCCGTCGTCGTCGAAACGGCGACCCTCGGCGGCGCTCTCGCATTACTCAACGACCTCGACTGGTACCTGACGCGGTACGCCCGCGCCGCCGAGGTCCTCGAACCTTCGGTCAGCGAGGACGAATGGCTGTCGCGTAAGCTCGCCGCGCGTCTCTACGAGAACCGTATCGACGCCGACGACACGTGCGAGTACTACGCTGTCCGTGGAGTGAACGACGGCGGACTCCTTGAAGCGCTGTACTCGCGTGGTTCGCCCGCCGAGTACGACCTCGGGGACGCCGACTTCGTGACGACGACACGCGTAGACGAGACCGAGTTCTGACACCGTAGCCCTCTTTGTGCGCCGCGACTACCCACGACCATGGGACTCGACGAACTCAACGCTCAGGTCGAAAGAAACAGACGCGCACTCGGCGACGAGGCTCACGTGCCGCTTGACGGACAGGCGCGCGACGAACTCGCGTTTCTCGCCGCGGTTCTCGGAACCGACGCCGACGAGGTCGCTCGCCGAGCAGTCCACGAATACCTACGCGTCCTACTCGGAAATCAGGTTCTCGACGCACATCTGCGTCAGAAGTACGGCGTAACCTACGACGAGTATCTTGCCGGACGCGAAATCGACGACGCGCGTCCACAGACTCGTGACGACGACGGACGCGGCTTTCTGTAATATACGACAGCCGTCTCTGGCAGGCTGTTTTCTAAGTAAGTTTTTGCGTGGGTGATGTCCCAAGGGGACTTCACCTGCACTCACGCGCGTGCCAACCGCCGGCACGCACGGGTTTGTGCGTGGGACCGGATTTGAACCGGCGGACCCCTACGGGACAGCGCCCTCAACGCTGCGCCGTTGGCCTGGCTTGGCTACCCACGCACGCGTTTCTTCGTACATCCACGTGCAAGTTTAACCTTTCGTATTCCGCGGGGATTGTGCCCTAACCTATATCTGCGGGGACTCCGTAGCGACGGGGACAGATGGAGCTTACCTGCGACTGCGGCGGTGCGCTCGTTAGGGAGTCAGGAAGCGGAAACCTCACCAAGAGCGAGAAGTTCGTCTGTGCAGAGTGCGGTAAGGAGGGTTGGTACGTCGAAAGAGCCGACGGCAAGAAGCTGTTTATCGGATGCGTCGGCTGAGTTAGTCAGCGCCGGCTTTCCGTCCGCCCTCTTCTTCAGCACGTTCGTACGGCTCTCCCTCAATATCAACGGGATAGGAGCCGGTTACACATCCCGTACACATCTCGTCGCGCGACATACCGAGCGCGTCTGAGATATCCTCGACGCTCAGGTATTCGAGGCTGTCCGCGCCGATTTCCTCGCGTATCTCCTCGACCGTCTTGTCGCTCGCCATGAGTTCGTCGCGTGACGCCATATCGATGCCGAGGTAGCACGGCGCGACGATAGGCGGCGAACCGACGCGGAAATGCACCTCGTCCGCGCCCGAGTCGCGGAGGAGCTTGACGAGCTGGCGCGAGGTCGTGCCGCGGACGATGGAGTCGTCGATAAGGGTCACGCTCTTGCCCTCGATATTCGAGTCCATCGTGTTTAGCTTGAGACGTACCGCGGTTTCGCGCGCGTCCTGCGTCGGCATGATGAAGGTGCGGCCGACGTACCGGTTCTTCATCAGGCTCTCGGCGTACTCCATACCGCCAGCCTCGGCGTATCCGCTTGCGAACGCGCGTCCTGAGTCGGGGACGGGCGAGACGATGTCGGTGTCAACGCCGTGGTTTTCGTAGAGGAGACGCCCCATCTCACGCCGCGCCTCGTAGACGAGCCTGTCGTCGATAGTTGAGTCAGGACGCGAGAAGTAGACGTACTCGAAGAAACAGTGGGCGGGCTTGTCTTCGAACAGTTGGTAAGACTCGAATCCGTCGCCGTCCTCGTCCAGGACGACGACCTCGCCGGGACGTACGTCACGTACGAAATCGCCGCCGAGTACGTCGATTGCGACCGACTCGGAGGCGACGATATAGCCGTCGTCGAGCTTTCCTATGCACAACGGACGGACGCCGAGCGGGTCGCGTACGCCGACGACGCGGTCGTCGTGCATCAACGTCAACGAGTACGCGCCCTGGATACGTTTCATCGTACGCTCGATGGCGTCAAGGAAGCCGTGCTCCACGAGGTTCGCGGCGAGTTCGTGGACCATGACCTCAGTGTCCGACTCCGTCGAGAAAGTGTGACCGCGCTCCTCGAACTCGTCACGTATCCGGTCGGTGTTGACGAGCGTCCCGTTGTGCGCGAGAGCCAACGAGCCGCGTTTCGATGTGACCGTATACGGATGGCACGAACGTTCGTCTATCTCGCCTGCGGTTGGGTAACGGAGATGTCCGACCGAGGCGCGTCCGGGGAGATGCTCGATATCCTCGTCCTCGAAA
>JAQZCZ010000015.1 GCA_028751095.1 Euryarchaeota archaeon Ods01
CGACGAGGACGGCGTTATCGTAGACGACACCGTCGTATACCGCGACGATGACGGCGTAATGTTCGTCCCCAACGCGGGGCGCGACGAAGAAGCGGTCGAGAGGTGGCGTCGGTACTCCGACGAGGAGGGCTTCGACGCCAAGGTCGAGAACCGGACGCGCGAAACAGCGATGTTCGCCGTCCAGGGACCCGACGCCGTCGAAGCGGTACGGGGTGCGGGCGCGTCGGTCGGGGACCTCCCTCGTTTCGGGTGGAGAACGGTCCGTCTCGACGTGGCTCCCAACGGAGTCCCCGCCTTCGTCTCACGTACCGGCTACACGGGCGAGGACGGATTTGAGTTCGTCGTCGATGCCGGCGATGCGCCGGAAGCATGGAACGTCTTCGACGCGACGCCGTGCGGTCTGGGCGCACGCGACACCCTCCGTATCGAGATGGGCTTCCTGCTCGGCGGGCACGAGTTCGGCGAGGACAACCCGCGTACGCCCTACGAGGCGGGAATTGGATTCGTCGTCGCGCCCGAGACCGGATTCGTCGGCAGCGACGCCTTACGCGGAAAACAGGAACCCGACGAACGTCTCGTCGGATTCCGTCTTGACGACCGCGCCGTGCCGCGCCAGGGATACGCGGTCCGCATAGACGGCGAGCGCGTCGGCGAGGTCACGAGCGGAACTGTTTCGCCGATACTAGACGAACCGATAGGGATGGCGTACCTCCCCGACGAACACGCCGAGGAGGGGACGGATATCAAGGTCGTCGTCCGCGGAGAACCGAAGAGCGGCACGGTCAAAGAACCACCTTTCGTATAACAATGTTCGAAGTACCTGATAGCCTCCGATACACAGAAACGCACGAATGGATAGACCCCGAGACGGGACGGGTCGGAATCACCGACTTCGCGCAGGACGAACTCGGCGACATCGTCTTCGTCGACCTGCCGGACGAGGGAGACGAGTTCGAGGCGGGCGACGAGTTTGGTATAGTCGAGAGCATAAAGGCAGTCTCCGACCTGTACGCTCCCGTGAGCGGAGAGGTCGTCGAGGTCAACGACCCACTCGAAGACGCACCCGAAATGGTGAACGACGACCCGTACGGCGAAGGCTGGATGGTACGTTTCGAGTTCGAGGACGCCGACCTCCATTCCGCCGACGAGTACGAGGAGGTTCAGGGGTGACGAGTCCGTACGCGCCCCACACCGACGACGAGGTGCGCGATATGCTCGACGCCGTCGGCGCGGATACCGTCAACGAACTCTTCGACGTGCCTGACGAGCTTCTCCACGACGGAGAGTTCGGCGTGGAGCCGAAGGACGAACGCGAAGTCGTGCGGCACGTCGACGAACTCCTGTCGCGTAACGACGACGTGGTTGAGTTCCTCGGACGCGGCTCTTACGACCATTACGTTCCGTCGGCGGTCGACCATCTGACGCTCCGGTCGGAGTTCCTAACATCGTACACCCAGTACCAGCCCGAGGTCGCGCAAGGTTCGTTACAGGCTCTTTTCGAGTACCAGTCTATGCTCGTCGAACTGACGGGGTTAGGCGTCGCAAACGCCTCGGTCTACGATGCCGCGACGGCGCTTGGTGAGGCGGCGTTGCTCGCGGCGCGTGTCGAGGACGGCGACACGGTTCTCGTTCCCGAGACGTTGCTCGACGAGCGCGCGAGCGTTCTGCGTAACTACGTCGAAGGAGCGGGTCTGAGCGTCGTCGAGTATCCGACCGAGGAAGGAAACGCCGACGTAGACACCGTCGCAGAACGCGCCGAAGAAGCAGTCATGGTCTACGCAGAAACCCCTAACCTGCGCGGCGTTCTGGAGGAGAACCTCGACGCGCTCGGCGACGTTGCCGAGGACGCCGACGCGTTGTTCTGCGTAGGCTCCGACCCTGTGGCGCTCTCGGTTCTACGTCCGCCCGCCGACGCGGGCGCGGATATAGTCATCGGTGATGCGTCGGTCCTCGGCGCGCCGACGGCGTACGGAACTGGCGTCGGTCTGTTCGCCGTAGACGAGGCGCATATCCGTCAGGTCCCCGGGCATCTCGTCGGCGCTTCGACCGACGAGTCGGGTAGGCGGGCATACACGCTGACGCTCCAGACGCGTGAACAGCATATACGGAAGGAACGCGCGACGAGCAATATCTGTACGAATCAGGCGTGGTTAGCGATACGCGCCGCGGTACACGCCGCGCTCCTCGGCGCGTCGGGTCTGGTCGAACTCGCCGAGAGGTGCGTCGAAGAGCCGCGTGCGCTCGCCGAACGTCTCGACGGTATCGACGGCGTCGAAGCGCCCGTACACGACCGCCCGTGTTTCCGTGAGTTCGCCGCACGTGTCGATGACGCGCCGCGTGTACGCGACGAACTCCTTGAACGTGGCTTCGCGGTACACGCGTTGAACGACGACGAGATACAGGTCTGCGTGACGGAGACGAACGCCGACGCGACCGACGACCTCGTCGCGGCGTTTGAGGAGGTGGTAGCGTGACCGACGACGCGCGCGTCTACGAACAGGCGCGCTGGTCGGACGACAACCGTTACGAACCCCTTCTGAACGAGAAGGACGAGACGACGGTCGATACCGATACGTCGCTCCCCGACGACCTTACCCGTGACACCCTCACGCTCCCCGACGCCGACGAACCCGTGGTTGCGCGGCATTACACGCGTCTTTCGCAGGAGAACTACGGCGTCGATTCGGGACCCTATCCGCTCGGTTCGTGTACGATGAAGTACAATCCCAAGTTCACCGAGGACCTCGCGGCGCGAGACGACGCATCCGTTCATCCGTCACGCGAGGAGACGGCGCAGGGAACGCTCGCCGTCATGGACCGCCTGCAGAAGCATCTCGCGCGTATCGGCGGGATGGACGCCGTGACTCTCCAGCCACCGGCGGGCGCGGCGGGCGAGTTTACGGGGATTCTGGTCGCGCGCGCCTACCACCGCTCGAACGGCGACGAACGTTCGGAGGTCATCGTCCCGGATACGGCGCACGGAACCAACTTCGCGTCGGCGGCGATGGCGGGCTACGATGTCGTCGAACTCCCGAGCGGCGACGACGGACGTGTCGATGTTGACGCCTTACGCGCCGCTGTGAGCGACGAGACGGCGCTGTTCATGATGACCAACCCGAACACGCTCGGCTTGTTCGAGCGCGATGTCCGCGAGGTTGCCGACATAGTCCACGACGCGGGCGGCTTACTCTACTACGACGGCGCGAACCTGAACGCCCTCCTCGGGCGCGCCCGTCCAGGCGACATGGGATTCGACATCATGCATTACAACCTCCACAAGACCTTCGCCGCTCCACACGGAGGCGGCGGTCCGGGCGCGGGTCCCGTCGGCGTCACCGACGAACTCGCCCCGTTCCTTCCCTCGCCCCGGGTCCGCGAGACCGACGAAGGATACGAGTTCTACGAACCCGCGGAGACTGTCGGAAAGGTCCACGGCTTCCACGGGAACTGGCTCGTCCTCCTGAAGGCGTACGCGTACATCGAACGTCTCGGCGACGCAGGGATGCGCGACACGAGCGGCAAGGCGGTTCTGAACGCCAACTACCTCGCCGAACAGGTCGATTACGACGTGCCGTACGGACCGCCTCACCACGAGTTCGTAGCGTCGGCGGGCGAAAGGGACGCGCTGGAGGTGGCTAAGGAGATGCTCGACCACGGCGTCCATCCGCCGACGACGAAATGGCCCGAAATTGTCGACGAGGCGCTGATGACTGAACCGACAGAGGCGGAGACGAAGGAGGCGCTCGACCGTGTCGCCGCGGCGTTCAACGGTACGCGCGACAGTAATGCGGACGACGCTCCACAGAACACGACGGCGCGGCGAGTGGACCAGACCGAGGCGGCGCGGAATCCACGTCTGTCGTGGCACGCCCTCGACGACGGATAGTTAACGCGCGGCGTGGTACGCGTACCATGGACTGGATAGGCGCGGTTCACGCGAGCGACGAAGGATGGAGACATCTTGAGAGACTCGTCGACGTTCGCAACCGTATGGCGGGGACAGAGGGCGAGAGACGCGCCGCCGAGGCGACACGCGACGCATTCGGTCGGCACGGTGAGGACGCGCGTCTCGATAGCTTCAAACTCCCGCGTTGGGAACGCGTCGGTAGCACCCTTAGAACACCGGAAGGCGACGAGGACTGTATCGCCCTTCCGCGCTCGACCGACGGAACCGTATCAGCGCCCCTGTACGACGCAGGATACGGTCTTCCCGGAGACTTCGAGGGCGCAGAGGGATGCGTCGTCGTAGCTTCTAGCGACACTCCCGACGACTTCCCGCGTTTTGTCCACAGACGCGAAAAGTACTGCCGCGCCCTCGACGCGGGTGCGGTCGGCTTCGTCTTCCGTAACCATGTCGGAGGCTGTCTAGCGCCGACGGGAAGCGTAAACGGACGCGACGCCCCCTACGGACCGATACCCGCGGTAGGAGTGAGCAAGGAGGTAGGCGCACGTCTCGTCCGACGGCACGTAGGCGACGAGATAACCGTCGGCGTCGAGGCACGTACGAACGAGGACGGTGGCGAGACCGAGAGCGCCAACGTCCACGCCGAACTCGGTCCGTCGACAGAGGACCGTCTTCTCGTCACCTGTCACGTCGACGCCCACGATATCGCCGAGGGAGCAGTTGACAACGGCGCGGGCGTCGCGGCTTGTGTTGAGATTGCCAAGGCGCTGGCGCGGCGCGAGGACGAACTCGGGCGACGGGTTGAGTTCGTCGCCTACGGAGCCGAAGAGGTAGGTCTCGTAGGCTCCGAAAGGCACGCCGAGAGCGCCGACGGGGTTGCCGCAGTCGTCAACGTCGACGGAATCCTGAGGTCGCGTGACCTGAGGTTCTACACCCACGGCTTCGACGCCCTCGGCGAATGCGTAGAGGAGACGGGCGACGCCCTCGGCGTGCCGGCGGACGTAGTGTCGTCAACATCACCCCACAGCGACCACTGGAGCTTCTTCCGCCGAGGGGTGCCGACCTACCACGTCAAGAGTGCGACGGGTGGGCGCGACCGCGGCTGGGGACACACAGCCGCCGACACGTTCGACAAGCTGGACGTACGTGACCTCCGTGAGGCGTCGGTGTTCCTGACCGAACTCGTCGTCCGTCTCAGCAGGACAGGGGTGTCGCACGTAGGGCTTGACGAGGTGAGGAGACGGCTAGCCACTGACGGATTCGAAGAAGGATTACGTGCCACGGGGGACTGGCTGTAACGGTTTGCAGAGGTGACCTGACGCCGGGGGTGGGAGCGGCGTCGGCGCGCAGGCAGGGGGGCTTTCCTGCGCGCCTTACGGTTACGACTGTGAAGAGCTAACGTATATATCCGTCCCCGTCTGTATCAGTTCTGATAACGCGGGAGTAGAGGGCGAGAAAGGGCGCGCTACTATACGACGACAGCCACGGCAGTCAAGGTCCGAGAGCAACGGCGAGCCTCACGCCCTGTTCCTCTCAGAAGCTCCGTCCGCCGACGCATCTGACGCAGAAGCCGGAGCCTGCGTCGTAATGTTCGTCACAGACCGTTCCGCCGCACGAGTCGCAGGTGTGGTTCGCGGTCGCGGAGCATACGTAGCAGACGCCCGAGACGCTCATGAGCCGGATACGTTCCGCACGGCTAAAACGTCTCTGAACTACCTCGGGATTTATGTCCGCGGAGGACGTAACGTCGGGACCAACAAGATGGTATTCGACAGAGTAAAAGAGAAGATATCGGGGGGCGGAAGCGAAGAGAAAGGGGACGATGTCGTGATGCCCGCCGACTCCAAGATAATCAAGAAGACCTCCAAGGAAGTCGACCTACCACGGGACGAGACCGAGGAAGCGGTCAAGAAGTTTCAGGAGGTCGGCGCTATGGCGTACCCCGTCATCGACAAGAAGGCGGTACGCGGAGACGACAAGTCGTCGAAGGCGAAAGAGGAAGGCTCGCCGTCGTTCCTGTACGCGGTACACGAAAACGAAAAGGTCCTCGTCGTCGGGGGCGCGAAGAACATACTCCTGAGCCTCGCCGACAGGCTCGATATGTCGAACACTGAGACGCGCGCCGTGACACTCGCACAGCGTCTCGCCGCCGAGAGGAACGGCTTCTCCGAACACATGGTAATGGACGATGTCTTCATGGTCCCCAAGGAAAAACGGTTCGCCAGCCGTTTCGACGGACTCGAAGATGTCGCAGGCGACGAAGGAGGTGGTGCCGCCGAGACGTTGCGTGATAAGATGGACGGGGTCCGTGAGGTCGAGGAGAACGGCTTCGTACTCGAAACACCCGACAGGTTCGAGCAGGCACTCAACCTCAACGGCAAGAAGTACTTCGGCGTTAGCTACGCGAGCAACGGACGGACGATAAAGCTAGCTCTGGACCCGAAGGGTAGGGACGACGACCACCACAGCGTTATACAGCCCAACGGAAACATACACATACCGCGCGAAATCGCTGTCGGTCTAGGCGTCGAGTACCGCGATGTCGAATGGAAGATGGAGAACGGAAAGATAGTCGGTAGGATGGAAGACGAATCGATGGAGAACGAGGTCGCCGACACGGTTCGGACGAGTCTGGTCGAGGACAACGTCAACGACATGATGCGCGCCCATCTGTCGGGGAGCCACACGAGGACGCTGAACCTCGAAGAGGGCGACGAGATAGCCGTCTACCTCGAACCCGATGACGACGACTTCACTCTCGTAGCCACGCCTCTCATCTACGACGCTCCGACCGACGCTATCGTTGAGGTCGAAAACATAGGCACCGGCACCGAGATGCTCTGTTTTGCCGTCCCCGACGAGATGGCGAAGGTCCTAGAGATAGACGATGGTAAGGACAGACAGGTCGAATGGGGAATACGTGGCGAAGAACTCGTCGGTAGTATCGTCCGTCTCTAGAACGCCAAGTGACCGCGACAGACGTGCCGCGGTCTACCGTCCTCGTACTCCGTCACTCCGACCTTGCCGACGCTTCCGCCACGGTGCGATTCGGTTTCCTCGGGTTCAAGGAATATTTCGTCGCCACAGATGTCACAGGTGACCTTCTTTGCCATACGTAACCTTTAGTCGTCGTGCCGCATAACGTTGGCGCATGAGGTACTATGAGGACCTGTCGGTCGGCAACTCGTGGGAGTTCGGTACCTACGAGGTGACACGCGACGAGGTCGTCGATTTCGCGCGGAAGTACGACCCTCAGCCTATGCATGTCGACGAGGAGGCGGCGCGTGAGGGCTTCTTCGGCGGTCTGGTGGCAAGCGGCTGGCACACCGCCTCGATGGCGATGCGTCTCGTCGTCGATGGCTTTCTTGACGACTACGCAGTTATCGGCGCTACGGGCGTTGACGCCCTCAGATGGCGCGAACCCGTCCGTCCAGGAGACGAACTGAGCGTCCGTATGGAGATTACCGAGAAGGAAACGTGGGACGAGAAACGCGGCGCTGTCGTCTACGAACAGGAGGTACGGCGCGGCGACGGTACGGTCGTGATGTCGCTGAAGCCACGCGTCCTTTTCGAGCGGCGTTAATCTTCGACGTACCCGGGGAGATACTCGACGGTGTAGGTAAAGCCGTCAAACTCGTCTGCGGCACGGATATCGCAGTAGCCGAGTACCGACGCGCCGGTGTCCTCAACGATATCGGTTTGGAGCCTCCTGTCGAGGTCGTTCGTAATACGCCAGATAATCTCGTCCTCGACGCAGTCGGGGAGTTCGGGCGCGATACGGTCAACGAGCGCCGAGTCGCCGTAGCCGAGACGTTCGGCGACGGGACGGACGACGGCGGCAGGCGAGGTCTCGTCGGCGGGTTCGAGTTCGACGGTGACGGGTCGGAGCGAAGTGACGTGCACGGCGTATCTCTCGTCGAATCCGTCGGCTTCGCCGCCGGTGGCGAGTACCTCGCCGCTCGGACCTTCGACGGAGGTTCGTGACGGAAGGTCGGTACCTCCTGCGTCGTCGGCACCCTCGGCTGAGGCGTCGTAGGCGTCGTCCGATTCACCGTCTTCGTCGCCGAGGTAGCTGTCGACGACGGCGTAGACGAAGAATCCGGCGACGATACCCGCGGTGAAGCTACCGCTGATAGCGAAGAGGGCGAATACGATACCGCCCGCGGCGAGCGCGAGTACGTCACGCGCGTGCGTGTTCGTCGTTTCGGTCTCCATACCGAACCGAAGAACGCCTCCGTATTGTTCTTATCGCTACCCGTCTTCCCTCTGCCGTACGTACGTCGTGACGAGCGCGACGACGGCGATTAACGCGCCCATCCACCAGAGTACGCTCTCGTAGACGCCAAAAGCTCCGTCGGTGTAGGTCATGGCGAGAAGCGCCGCACCGACGGCAACGAGGAACAGTAACGTGGACCTCCACGACTTACCTACGTCGTCGAGGCTGTATCCCATCTGTCTCAGTACGAGCGGACCTTCGGCTCGTACTCCTTGATTTCCACGTCCTCGTACTCGACCTCGGGACCGTCCTCGGTGTGGTAGACGAGAGTGTGCTTGAGCCAGTTCTCGTCGTCCCGCTCCTGGTTCTCGTAACGCCAGTGCGCTCCGCGTGACTCGTTCCGTTCGAGAGCGCCGAGGGTGACGGCTTCGGCAACGTCGATGATGGACCGGAGTTCGAGCGTCTGTGTCAGGTCAGTGTTGAACGTCCTCGACGAGTCCTTGACGTTAACGTCCTGATACCGCTCGCGTGCCTCACGTATCTCTTCGAGCGCCTCCTTCAGACCTTCTTCGTCGCGGAAGACGTTGACCTTCTCCGTCATTACCTCCTGAACGTCGGCACGTATCTCAGACTGATGCTCGCCGGTTCCGTCCATTAGCGCCTCTATACGGGCGCGCTCGTCCTTGACCGCCTGTTCGACCGCGGTCGTCGAGACGTTGGTCAGGTGGTTGTTGGCGGCGTGCTTGCCGGATATCTTTCCGAAGACGACGAGTTCAAGGAGCGCGTTTCCGCCGAGACGGTTTGCGCCGTGGACCGAGACGCACGCCGCCTCGCCGACGGCGTACATCCCGGGGAGTTCAGTTTCGCCGTTGGCGTTGCACGCGATTCCGCCCATCGAGTAATGCTGTCCGGGCTTGACAGGAATTGGTTCGGTCACGGGGTCTACGTCCTCGAAGTCTCGCGCGAGTTCGAGAATCTGGGCGAGACGTTCCTCTATCTTCTCCTCGCCGAAATGCGTCAGGTCGAGATGGACGCAGTCATCCTCGAAGCCGCGTCCTTCCTGAACCTCGGTGAGTTCGGCGCGGGAGACGACATCGCGCGAGGCGAGTTCGCCGTCGTTGGGGGCGTAGCCATACTCGTACATGAACCGTTCGCCCTTGCTGTTATAGAGTTCGCCGCCCTCCCCGCGACACCCTTCGGTGATGAGTATGCCGGTCGAGGGGAGGGTCGTCGGATGGAACTGGACGAACTCCATATCTTCCATAGGGACTCCCGCGCGGTACGCCATGCTCATACCGTCGCCCGTACACGAGACGGCGTTCGTTGTGTGTTCGTAGACCTGCCCCATTCCGCCCGTTGCGAATACCGTCGCACCCGCGGCGAAGCCTTCAACCTCGCCCGTCTGTATGTCGTAGGCGACGACGCCGTGGCACTTGCCACCGTCACGGACGATATTGGTGACGTGCCATTCGTCGTAGACGGTCACGCCACGTTTCATCACCTGCTCGTACATCGTGTGGAGGAGCATATGCCCCGTCTTGTCGCTCGCGTAGGTGGTACGCGGGAACGACAGTCCGCCGAAAGCACGCTGGGAGACGCGTCCGTTCTCGTCGCGCGAGAACGCCATCCCCATGTTTTCGAGGTTGATGACCTCGTTCGGCGCTTCCTCGGTCATCGTCTCTATGGCGTCTTGGTCGCCGATATAGTCGCTTCCCTTGACCGTGTCGTACGCGTGGTCCTTCCAGTCGTCCTCCTCCTTCAGGGCGGCGTTGATTCCGCCCTCCGCCGCGCCCGTGTGTGAGCGCACCGGATGTAGCTTCGTAACCATCGCAACGTCCGCGCCCGATTCGTGTGCGGCGACGGCGGCGCGTAGTCCCGCACCACCGGCACCGACTATGAGTACGTCGTGTTTTCTCATGATTTTTCGTGTATGTTTCTACTATCTCCAGAACCTTAGCTTTTCTTTGACGGCGTCGCGCGACATCTCCATAATAGCCTCGGTCGGCGAGATGCCCTTAGGACATACCTCGGTGCAGTTGAACTGCGTATGGCACCGGTAGATACCGTGCGAGCTTTCAAGCATTTCGAGGCGTCGTTTCCTCGTCTCCTCCCCCTCGCGCTCGTCCTTGTAGAACCTGTACGCCTTCGCCAGCGCCGCGGGACCCGGGAAGTCCGAGTCGGTAGCGGCGGGCGAACACGACGACGTACACGCTCCGCACCAGATGCAGTCGAGAACCGTGTCGATATTACGCCGGTTCTCGGGCGACTGAAGATACTCCTCGCCCGTCTCGGGTTCGTGGTCGGGCTGGAACCACGGTTCGACGCTCTCCATACGGTCGTAGAACTCGTTCATCTCCACGACGAGGTCGCGGATTACGTCGAAACGCGGAAGAGGTTCGACCTTGACGGGGTCGCCCACCTCGCGGACCTGCGTGTTGCACGCGAGACGCTGGGTCCCGTTAATGTAGACGGCGTCGCTTCCACACCGCGCCATCCTGCACGAATGGCGGATGGTAAGCGACGGGTCCTGTTCGTCACGTATCTTAATTAGGGCGTCGAGGACCGTCATCCCCTCGAACGTCTCAATCTCGAACGTCTCGAAGTAAGGCTCGTCGTCCTCTTCCGGAACGTACCGGAAGACTTCGAGGGTCGCGGTTTCCTCGTCGGTCGCCGTTGCGGCGTCGGGTTTCTGTGTTTCCTCTGTTGTTGCCATTTCAATCACCTAGGGTCGTATATCTCCCAGAAGGGTTCGAAGAAGGCGAGGAAGATTAGCACGCCTTGTATGAACAGGGCGATGCTGAAGACGATGAAGAAGTACTTGAGCGGCTGACGGTACTTCTTCAGGGCGTCCTGCTCCATCAGTATGTTGTAGACGCCGTACATGCCGTGGAAGATGGAGAAGGCGAGGAGCAGTATCGCGCTCGCTTGGTAGAGAAACGCGGGCATGTTAATCGTAATCTGACCGAGAACGTGGTCGCCCTGTATCAGACCGTGTGTGATACGCTCCACGGTGTTCTCGGCGGTTATATGGTGCGCTCCGACGATGAAATGCTCGACCGCGAAATGGAAGCCGAGCAGGACAACGAGCGCCACGCCCGTCGCCCGTTGGAGGAACCAGTTCCAGCCTGCCGTTTTCGATGGTTTCGTACTCATTGTTATAGTAGGAAGAACGGGACGCCTGCTACCACTATTGCAAAGCTAAGCGCTATGCTCAGGTAGAACAGCTGTTCCTGTATGTCTAGTCCGATGGTCATGTCGAACATCACTATACGTATGCCGTTGAGGGCGTGGAAGACGAAGGCGGCGAACAGTCCGATTTCGAGAACACGGACGATGTACAGGCTTTCGAGTCCCTGCAGAATCGCCGTGTACTCCTCATGTCCCAGCCAGAATCCGGTTCCAAGCACCGCTAGATGCATTACGAGGTAGAAAGAAAGCACGAGTCCCGTGAACCGGTGTAGGTAGAACGCCCACATCCCGGGCTTGTGTTTCGCCCAGTCCTTCCATCTACCGACATCCTCGATACGCCCTCTGTCGTACGATTCGACGCGTCTATCCTGGCTCATCTGTACCTGAAGATGATGTTGGTCTCTTTGTGTTATATGTGCTTTTATTTCATCTGCGTCTTACAGATACGCAGGAATCTACGCGGCTTCAGCACCGACCTCGGCTTCAAGTTCGTCGACGCGCTGGCTCAGGAGTTCCTTCAGGTAGGCTTCGTCATCCATTCCTTCGGGAGTGTCGAGAGGCGTGAAGGCGACACCTTCGCGTTCCTCCTCCTCCTCGTCACGCCCCTTCTCGTACACCGTCGCCTCTACGACGCGGTTAGCCCAGTCGCGTACTTCGAGCTTCCAGACACCGTCCTCGTCGGTCGAGTAGACGCCCGCGAGAAGGTTGTCGTACGACTCCCTATCGACCGGCTCGTCCGTCTCGGGGATAACGTCGTCGTCCAGCCTCGACGGGTCCTTGTTGACCATACCCAAGGTACGACTTTGGTCGGTATGAATGTGGTGAAATACGCGCGTCGCGCGCGTACCGGCGTGCATTGCATACGCACGTGGCGCGTACCGGCACGTGACTGTCAGTCGTAGGCGGCGTCGAAGAAACGCGCCTCAAGTTCGACGGTACGGTCGAAGACCTGTCCGACCGCGTCGCGGCGCTCATCCGAGAGACGCGGTCCGCGTTCGTCGAGTTGCCCGCGGAGCCAGTCGACGTACTCGACGAAGTCGTCGATGACGTGTATCTCGACCCATTCGTCAAGATACCACCGGTCGTACTCGGCTTCGGCGGCGTACTCACACCAGTCGAGGTAGACCCATTCGGCGGCGGTTATCGCCGCGAGGGTCTCCTCGTAGACGCCTCGGCGCGCGACACGGAGCATGAAGTCGATGAAGGCTTCTGTCGTCGGATGGAGGTCAGGGTTTCGGTACCCGTCCTCCGAGACGCCGAGTTCGTCGAAGGCGCGTTCGAAGTAGTCGTTTTCGCCGCCCGTCAGGACCGCGAGCTGTTGGGAGAGACGCGCTATGCTCTCCATCTCGGGGGCGTCGGCGGCGGCGAGTGCGGTGACGCGCGCCCCGGACTCAAGGAATGCGTAGTCGTCAACGAGGTAGGAACGGAAAACCTCGTCGTCAAGGCTTCCGTCGCGGTACTCCTCGACGAACGAATGACGGGTCGCCTCCTCCCATTCGGAGCCGTCACGGAGTTCATCGGTGAAGCTCATACGTCCCAGCCCTCCTGCGTGTAGCACATCTCCCAGAAGGCGTGTTCGAGACGGGCGCTCCGTCTGAAGGCGGCACGCATCCGTTCGCGCTCGCCTGGGAAACGTTCGGCGCAGTCGTCAACGAGTTCACGCATCCAGCCAACGGCTTCGACGAACTCCTCGCTCGTGTACTTCTCGATGAAAGGCGTGTAACGGTGTTCGCCGTCTGCGAGTTCGTCCATATGGCGCGCTATATCGAGGTAGCCCTGTCCGCACGGATAGAAGGCGGCGGCGGTTTCTGCGAGCGAACCCTCGTACGCCGTACGGACGAGGAAGTTGGTGTACGCGACGCAGGTCGGAGCCTTGGTCGTCGATTCGAGTTCTTCGCGCGAGACGCCGTAGTCGGAGGCGAAGCTACGGTGTAGGTCCATCTCGTAGCTTAACGTGGTATGTGCAACATCCATCAGGCTCGTCATCGTCTCCTCGTCACGCGCCTTCGCACCCGCAACCGAGAAGACCCGCGCGTAGTCAAGGAGGTATCTGTAGTCCTGCTTTACCCAGCAAAGAAAGGCATCCTCGTCGAGTTCGCCGCGCGCGAGTTCGACCACGAACGGATGCTGTTTCTGTGCCTCCCAGATTTCGGTCGCTTCGTCGAGTAGTTCGTCGCTGAACCCCATGTTTGGAGGTCGTCGGACGCCTACTATAATCTTATTATATTATTAGATTATACGACGACCGTACCACAACCCTGTAATTCTCGGAGGGCGTACCTCAGCGTATGAAGAGACGTGACTTTCTCCGCGCGTCGGCGGCAGGCGCTCCCCTATTCACCGGATGTACGGTGTTCGAAGTGTACAGGGAGCCGCCCGAGTGCGACCCGACGGGTACCGTAGACGACCCGCCCGAACGCGTCTACCTCCCGACACACCGTGACGGTATGGAGATGGTCGGACATGACACGGCAGGCGGGTACGAGGTGCAGTTTTCGTACACCTACCCGCACCAGTTCTGGACGGTTACGGGCGACCGTGCCGAACGTGTCGACCCGACGGAGGAAGACGACGTTCACCTAATGGTGACGGTCGAGGACGCCGAGACGGGGACGCCGATGCCCATAGACGCCGGAGCCTCGCTGGAGATACTCAAGGACGGCGAGACGGTCGTCGAGCGCGGACCGTGGCTGATGGTGTCGCAGACGATGGGCTTCCATCTCGGCGACAACGTCCCTTTCGAGGGCGACGGCGAGTACGTCGCACGCCTGACGCTCGGCGAACCCGACGCGCGGACCGACGGTCCTGTCGAGGGGGGCGACGGCGGCGTCGCGGAGGTCGAGTTCGTCTACACGCGTGACGACCGCGACAGTATCGACTGCGACGAGTTCGACCGCGAGATGTGGGGGGCGGAGGACGCATTATCGCCGATGGTCGACGGTGCCGACGTAGACGGTGTCGAGGCACGCGCCGACGACGACAGTCTGTTCGTCGCGGAGAACGACGACGGCTATCTCGCCGTCCATCTCCTGACGCCGTACAACCGTTTCCCGATTCCGTCAGCCGAACTCGAAGCAACGGTCGAACGCGACGGCGAAACGGTCTTCGACGACCGACTCGTTCCGACGGTTGACGGACGCGGCTTCCACTACGGCGCTGACGCAGAGGTACGCGACGGCGACGAGGTCCGTGTCGAAGTCGTCACGCCGCCTCAGGTAGCGCGGCACGCGGGCTACCAGACCGCCTTCCTCGGGCGTCCGACGGTCGAACTCAGTCTATGACGAGACGGTCGTCCTCTTCGATGCCGTCTGCCGCTCCCGCGGGAAGTTCGACGACGGCGGAGGCGCGTTCCGAGGCGTAGCCGCGCCACGGACGTAGACGACGGACAGAGACGACGCGGCTTTGGTCGTCGAGGAATACGGCGTCTATCGCAAAACGGACGAACAGCATATGCAGACCGACACGGCGCTCCCGCCCGAACTCAAAGACGAGAGCGTAGCCGTCGGGGACGGTGCGTCGGAACATCAGACCGACGGCGCGCGAGACAAAGCCGTCGGCTACCTCAACCTCGTCGGCGATTACGTCGCCGTCGTCGGTCCGTATCTCGTCATAGACGGTCGGGTCGTGCACGTCGGTGGGTAGGACGGGCTTCAGATAAACACGGCGGTCCGAGCGTATCAGTCGTGATAATAGCGGAGACGGGTTTATGCGGGCTAACGTGGAAGATATTATCATGTCACGAAGAACCCTGACCGCTACGGAGGTGAAAGAAGAGGGGGGAGAGAGGGGAATAGCCGAAGGCGTCGAGGGTAACGTCCTCGTTGCGGCAGGGGAGAGAAGCCTCGTGTCGGAGTTCGAGGTCTCGCTTCGCCCCGACTATAACGTCTGGAGCACGACGAGCGGACGGCAGGCGCTCGATATCGTGGACAACGAGGTTGACGTGGTCGTCGTAACCTCCGAGACGACCGACATGACCGGCAGAGAGGTCGTCTCGAAGACGAAGGCGCGGGGTATCGACTGTAAAGCCGCAACGGTCGGACGCGAGGACGCGGACAGCCGTTTCGACGGATATGTTCCCACGCCGGTTACGCCCGAAAGAATCATAGGAACCGTCGACGAACTCTCTAAGGTACGGGAGTACCATCAGGTCCTAGGCGGATACTTCGACGCCGCGAGACGCGACAACCCCGTCTCCGAGGACTACGAGAGATGGACGCGCGAGGTCGTTGAAGGCTTCGGCAACGAAGAGTTCAAGAACGCCTTCGAGATGATTTAGGGCCGGGACCGAGAATCGAACCCGGGTCTTGGCCTCCACAAGGCCAAAGGATAACCACTACCCCACCCCGGCCACGTGTCTTCGTAGACCGGTCGCGGCTAAAAACGTGTCGAAAGCGGCTTGTTCGGTCCGGATTCCCGTTCGCCGGATAAAAATTTAACTTGTGTAAGCCCCAATCGGGAGACGGTGGTGCCATGGATCTGATTGAGAAGATTAAGAGCCTGTTCAGCCGCGGAGAGGCTGACGGGGAGTGACGAGGTCCCGTGGTAGGACGCACCGTAACACAAACAGTTTCTTTCTGCGATGCCTAGGACAGCCGTGGCAATAACCGACCGTATCTACCTCAAGAACGCGCGCCGCCTGTCGCGTCAGATGGACCGGAATATGCCGCGTAATATCTTCCATGGCGCGTCGCTCGATATACTCTACAACACCGACGAAATCGAGAAGGTTGACGCCGCAACACGCGACCAGCTCCTCGACTTCGTGACCGACTTCCTCGACTGCGACTGTGACGACGCCCCGTACTGCGGATGCGCCGAAAGGAAGTTCATACGTTACCTTATCGACCTACGGCGCGAAGGTATGTCGCCGTCACGTATCGTGGAGACGATGGAGTCGGAGTACGGTCTGTACGCGTACGAGGGCGACGTTCTCTCCTTCCTCGATGACTCCGTCCGTTCGCTCGAAGCCGTCGAGGAGGTCGCCGACACGCTCGCTGAGTACGAGACGCGCGACGAGGCGTCACGTATCAGGGACGAGGTCGTGGGTTCACGTCGCTAAAGTTAAGTTTTAGCCGCCGCTAACTCAGGTATGCTCAGCCCCGTGATGGAGGACTACCTCAAGGCTATCTACCAGTTAGGTGACGACGAGGTCGGAACCTCCGAACTCGCCGAACATCTCGACGTTTCAGCACCGACGGTTACCAATACGCTCGAAAAGCTCGACGAGCGGGGCTTGGTGGAGCGCGAGAAGTACAAGGGGGTGTCGTTGACGGAGGAAGGAAAGACCGTCGCGGTTGAGGTCGTCCGGCACCACCGTCTCCTCGAAGCTTACCTCGCCGAAGCGCTCGACTACGACTGGAGCGAGGTACACGACGAGGCGGACAGGCTCGAACACCATATCAGCGAGGAGTTCGAGGAACGCGTCGCCGAGGCGCTCGGGGACCCCGAACGTGACCCGCACGGAGCGCCGATACCGGGCGCTGACCTCGAACCGCCCGAGGAAGGCGACGAAACACTCGGTGACGCGGAGGAGGGCGACGACGTAGTCGTCGAAAGCGTCGTCGATGAGGACGCCGATGTCCTGCGCTACCTCGACGAACACGGCGTCGTCCCCGGGGCACGTCTAACGGTCGAGGAGGTCGCGCCGTTCGGTATGATAACCGTTATTTCCGGGGACGGAGAACGTGTTTCCCTTCCCGACGAGGTCGCCGACGCCGTCCGCGTCGAGCGCGGCGCAACGGCTCAGTTATAACCGGAAAATCTTTAGTTTAGCCGAGGCTAAAATTCTAGTATGACAGTAAAGAAAAACGGTGTAGGACGTAGGGAGTTACTCGGGGCTGGAGCCGCGGCGTTCGCGGTGCCTTTCGCAGGATGTATCGATGACGGCGGCGATGGTCAGGGCGGCGAAAACGTCGAAGAAGGATTAGTAGTGAACGCCGCCTTCTTTGCGCTCTACGACTTCGCTCGTAACGTCGCGCGCGATACCGACACTGTCGTCGACCTCGTGCCGGTCGGGAGCCACGGGGACGACTGGGAGCCGCGTCCGCGTATAGTCGAAGATATACAGGCAGGCGACGCCTTCGTCTACATAGACGGCTTCCGCCGGTGGTCAGACGACCAAGCCGAAAACATACGCGAACAGGACGTTGATGTCGTGGCGATTGACGTGGCGGAAGGTATAGAGTTCATCGAGGGCGGCGAGGGACGCGGACGCGACCCGCACTTTTGGCTCGACCCGACGTTTGCTAAGGACGCCGTCGACTCGGTAGCCGACGGACTCGGGGAAGCAGTCCCCGAGGACGCCGAGGTCTTCGAGGAGAACGCCGCGGCGTACAAGGAACGTCTCGACGAGGTCGACGACCGTTTCCGCGACGAACTCGACGACAGGGAACGCGACACGGTAGTGATGGGGAGCCACAACTCGTTCGCCTACTGGGAGCCCGCGTACGGAATCGAGGTCGTTAGTGCGACAGGTCTATCGCCCGACGCAGACGTTTCGGCAAGTGACCGCGAACGCATCGAGGAGATAATCAACGAGCAAGGCATCGAACACGTCGCCTACGACATGTACGAGGGCGACCGCATCTCGGAACGTATCGCCGAGGCGACGGGCGCGGAACTCGTACCGCTGTCGCCCGTCGAGGCGACGACAGAGGAACAGCTAGACGACGGCTGGGGATACGTCGAACATATGACCGAAATAAACCTGCCGTCGCTCAAGAAGGCACTGGGAGCCGAATGAAGACCGTCGAAGTTGACGACATAACGTTCGCCTACGGCGACGACGAAGTTCTAACAGACGTCTCCTTCAGCATCGACGAGGGAGGCTACCACGCCCTCGTCGGTCCGAACGGCGCGGGGAAGTCAACGCTTCTCAAGATAGTCCTCGGAAAGCTGGTTCCCGACGAAGGCGAGGCGCGGCTTTTCGACGAAACCGCCCACCGTTTCAAAGACGGCGCGCGTATCGGCTATGTCTCGCAGAACGCGCCTGGAGCGGGCGAACGTATGCCGGTCAGCGTCCGTGAGGTCGTGCGTATGGGACGGGTTCCGCGTGCGGGTCTTTCGAGGTTCAGGAGACGCGACACCGAACAGGTCGACAAGGCGTTACGGCGTGCAGGAATCGCCGAAATAGCCGACAGACAGATAGGCTCGCTCTCGGGCGGTCAGCGCCAGCGCGCCTACATCGCACGCGCCTTAGCGGGCGAACCCGACCTCCTTGCGCTTGACGAACCGACCGTAGGCGTCGACGCCGAGGCACGCGACGGCTTCTACGACCTCCTCGGCGAACTCAACGATGACGGAATCACCGTCCTGCTCATCGAACACGACATCGAGACCGTCGTCGAACGCGCCGAGACGCTGACCTGCGTCAACCGGACTGTGTTCTACGACGATGACGCCGACGGTTTCCTCGGCTCCGATGGCTTCGTCAAGGCGTACGGCAAGGGAACGCCCTCAACGGGTGGTGCGCCGTGACAGGTGCGGCAGTCGTCTTCGGTTCGGTCGTCGACGACCTGACGCGGATGTTGTCGCTGACCTTCATGCAGTACGCGCTCGTCGCGGCTGTCTGTGCGGGCGTCGCCGGACCGCTTCTCGGCTCGTACCTCGTCCACCGCGGGATGGCGCTCGTCGGCGACGCACTTGGGCACGTCACCTTCGGCGGCGTCGCTCTCGGCTTCCTCGTCGCGGCTCTCGTCGGCTGGGAACAGCCGCTTCTGGTCGCCCTCGTCTTCGCGGTCCTCGCCGCGCTCGGTATGCAACATCTCTCGGTCCATACCGACGCATACGGCGACGTGCCTGTCGCCATACTCCTGACGGGCGGGTTCGCGGTCGGCGTCCTCGTCATCAACTTCGACTCGGTGAGGCTCGCAGGAAGCATCGAGGACTACCTGTTCGGAAACGTCGTGCTCCTGAGTACGACCGACCTGTACGTCGTCGTCGCCCTGACCGTCGCTGTCGTCGGTACCGTCGCCGTTACACACAAACAGCTCCTGTACATCACGTTCGACCGCGAGGCGGCAGGCGTCTCGCGCGTTAAGGTCGGCTTCTACGACACCCTCCTCGTCGTCCTCGCCGCGGGCTTCGTCGTCGCTTCGATATACGTTCTCGGCGTCATACTCGTCGCCGCGATGCTCGTCGTACCCGTCGCCGCCGCGATGCAGACGGCGACACGGTTCAGACAGAGCATGGTCCACGCCGTCGTAGTCGGCGAGTTCTCGGCGGTCGGCGGCGTGGTCGCGGCTTACCTCCTCGACCTTGTCGTCGGACCGACGATTGTCTTGATAGCAATTAGCGTGTACGCGGGTTCGGTACTCTACTCTTACGCGTAGGCGTCGGAAAGCGCAGACCGGAGGTCATCGACGAGGTCGTCGGCGTTCTCTATACCGACGGGCGCGCGCAGAAGTGAGTCGGAGATTCCCGCCTCAGCGCGCTCCTCGTCGGTCATACGTTCCGCGGACATCGTCGCCGTGTGTTCGATAAGCGACTCGACGCCCCCGAGGCTGACGGCTACGTTGAAGATATCGAGTCCTCGCAGAACGGCTTCGGCTTCCTCAACGCCGCCTTCGACCTCGAAGGAGACGACACCGCCGTATCCGTCCATCTGTTCGGTTGCGAGGTCGTGCTGTGGATGGTTCTCCAGACCCGGGTAGTAGACGCGTTCTATCCTCGGGTGGTCTTCGAGGAACCGTGCGACAGCCTCGGCGTTCTCGACATGGCGCTCCATCCGCGCCGGAAGCGTCTTCAGACCGCGCCGGACGAGATAGCAGTTGAACGCGGGGGCGACGGCACCGAGCGCGGCTTCGCCGACGAAACGGAAGCCTTCGGCAAGTTCGTCGTCGTCGGTAACGACAGCACCCCCGAGAGCGTCGTTATGTCCGTTGAGGAACTTGGTCGCCGAGTAGACGACGGCATCCGCCCCGAGTTCGAGAGGCTTCTGGAGGCAAGGGGTGCTGAAGGTGTTGTCGACGACGAAGACGGCGTCAGCGACGATATCGGCAACCCCGCGTATGTCGCAGAGCTTCAGGAGAGGATTCGTCGGCGACTCTGCCCAGACGATTTTAGTGTCGCCATCGACGGCGTCAGCGACGTTCTGTGGGTCGGTCGCGTCGACGTAGACGACATCCACGCCCATAGGCTTCAGAAGACCCTCGAACATACGGCGCGTGCCGCTGTAGATAGACTCCGACGAGACGACGCGGTCCCCTGGAGAAAGAACCGAAAGGCAGACGGTCGAGATAGCCGACATACCCGAGGAGACGGCGATAGAGTGCTCCGCGCCTTCGAGACGCGCCAAGGTCGATTCGAGTTCGTCGCGGGTCGGGTTCCCCATACGGCTGTACTTGTAGTCCCCGCCGGAGTCCTTCATCTCGAAAGCCGTCGACAGATGTAACGGAGGAACGACGGCTCTTGACTCCCCTCCGTCCGAGCGCCCCCGGGGGTCTGTGACAGCCAGCGTCTCCGTGTCGTAACGTTTCACGGTCAGAACTGCGGACGGACGGTTAAAGAGTTTCCGCTGAACCCCCTCCAACCCGACGTTTTATTTTCGCGTAGAGAGTATAAACAGGCGTGAAGAGCCGCACTGACGCGCTCGACGCCACGGTCTACGGCGTCGACGTACACAGCGGCGACGTACGTGGCGACTCTCCTTCGTACGCGCTCGTCCGTCTCTCCGAGGAGGGCGTCGAACACGATGTCGTCTCGCGCAGAAAGCTCCTACGTCTCGTGGCGGACGAGGAGCCGAGTATAGTCGCCACCGACAACGTCTACGAACTCGCCGAGGACAAGGACGGTTTGGTCCGTCTCCTGCGCGAACTGCCCGCGGAGACACGTCTCGTACAGGTAACGGGCGACGAAAGCCCCGAACCTCTCTCGCGGGTGGCGTCGCGCCACGACGTTCCTTACGCCAAGAAGCCGTCGAAGGAGGCGGAGGCATCGGCACGTCTCGCCGCACGTAGCGTCGGCTACGCCGTCCGCGCATTCGACGATACGACACGCGTCCGCGTCTCGCGTGGACGTTCGACGGGAAGCGGCGGATGGAGCGAAGACCGTTACACGCGTAAGATTCACGGCGCGGTGAGGCGGCGCGCACGTGAGGTCGAGGATACGCTCGACGAGGAAGGCTTTGAGTACGAGAAGGAGGTGACGGAGAAGTACGGCGGCTTGGCGAACGCCGAGTTCGTCGTGGAAGCACCGCGTAACGCCGTGCCGCTATCGAACGAACGTTCGGGCGACACACGCGTTGAGGTCGAGGCGGTACGGCGCGACGGAATCGAGTTCGAGAGCCTCGCACAGAGACGCGAGACGGTCGTCGTCGGCATCGACCCGGGAACGACGACAGCGGTCGCTGTCGTTGACCTCGACGGCGAACTCCTCAACGTCACGAGTTCACGTAGCGCCGACACCGCCGAGGTCATCGAATGGATAATCGAACGCGGGCGTCCCGTTGTCGTCGCGGCGGACGTGCGTTCGATGCCCAGTACGGTCGAAAAGATACGCCGGTCTTTCGACGCCGTGGGCTGGACGCCGGACGACGACCTCGCAGTCGTCGATAAGAAGCACGCGACGAGCGAGGACGAGTACAGGCTCGAAAACGACCATGAGCGCGACGCCGCCGCCGCCGCGGTCTTCGCGTACCGTGACCACGCCGACCAGTTCGACGCCGTACGCCGTAAGACGCCGCGGGACGTTGACGAGGACGAGGTTCTGGCACGCGTCTTATCAGACGAACTCAGCGTCGAGACAGCGGTCGAGGCGGTGGCTGATGACGACGAGGACGACGAGAGTCACGAGACGCGCGAACCGACCGAGGAGGAGAAGCAGATAAGGAGGCTCGAAAAACAGGTCGCGCGTCTCAAGGAACACGTTGAGGAACTCGAGGAGCGCGTCGATAGAAAGAACGACGAAATTGCGGAGCTAGAGGACGAACTCACGAGCGCAAGGAGCGAGAAGGCGCGGGACGTGCGCGAACGGCGTGAGGTGAAACGTCTGGAACGTAAGAACGACGAACTCCGGCGTAAGCTCAAGAAGGAACGGCAGGCGCGTAAGGAGACGCGCGGAAAGCTCAACCGTCTCAAGAAGCTCTGGCGCGTCGAACACCCCGACTTCGCCGACGAACTCGGTGACGACTATACGGTCGTGAAAGCCGTTGAGGAGTTCACCAAGACGGCACTTGACGAAGCCGAGGAGGCGTTCGGTCTCGCGGAAGGCGACGTTATCCTCCTCGAAGACGCGAGCGGCGCGGGACGGGCGACAGCGGAACGTCTCGCCGAGACGGAGCCGCGTCTCGTTCTCAAGCACGGCGCGATATCGACCGAAGCCGACAAGGTGCTTTTCGATGCCGACGTGCCGGTAGCCGATGCCGACGGAATCGAGATGCGCCGTATCGACGAGTTCGGTATAATGCGCGAGGGAGACGTGCGCGACGCTGTCGAGAGGTGGGAGGAACACGCCGAGGAGCGCCGCCTCCGTCGCGCCGAGGAGACGGTTGACGAACTCATCTCCGAGTACCGCGTCGAGAGGAAGAGGTAGCTATCCGGCGTCCTTCAGTGATACCGCTAGAGCTATTCCGACGACGAAGACAACGGCGAGTACGGCTACCGAGACGAAGTAGGCGTTAATCAACGACGGGCTGAATGTCATGACGCCCTGCCTTCCGAGGTACGCCGCGACGAGCGCGAGTATCCCCGACGAGTACAGGGCGGCGTAAAGACGACGGCTCTCGTACCTCCACCGTCCTACCATCACCGCGAATATGACGGAGCCGAGGAGAGCGAGCGTCACGGCGTACTGGAGTAACTGGACCGTCGGCGTATACTCGGAGATTACGCCGAGTTCCGTCGGACTGAGAGCGACGTGAAGAGGGAGCGAAAGGAGTCCGACGCCGAGCGCCCACGTCACCTGTCCCCCGTGGAGACGCGGCTCCCAGACGAGTACCGTCGCCACGGTGAACATACCGAATATCAGGATGGCGGTCCAGAAATGGAGGGAGAGTATATCCATCTGGTACTGAAGGACGGTCTCACGTCCGAGATAGACCTGTATAGGCGTCAGAACGGTTCCTGAGACGACCAGCCAGAAGACGCGTCTATCGACCGACGACGAGAGCCATGCCGCCGCGCCGGAGGCGACTATACCGATTCCGGCGAACATCGCCACGAAACGGTGTATCCATTCGTAGAAGCTCGGTATATTGGCAGGGAGGAGGTTGAAGGGTCCGGCGTCGCACTGGGGCCAGTTCGCCTCGCAAGCGAGTCCCGCACCTGTCGCCTTGGCGGCAACGCCGAGAAGTATCGTGGCGGCGACGAGACCGAGCGTCACCGTCAACAAGCCGCGGAAGCTATACCGAGTTGATACCGAACGCAGGTACCGTCGGACGGTCTTGGAGTTCGTGGACATATTTTGGTTTTCGTTGTTGTCGTCTGAGCCGATGGGTTACGGCTCCTCGACGACGACCGTTCCAATCATTTCGCCCTTTTCGTGGGGGATACAGACGTAGGGGTACTCGCCGGAAACCTCGAAGGTATGTTCGTAGGTTTCGCCGGTTCCTATACGTCCGCCGCGCCGCGCGTGCCACTCCTCGCGCGCCTCCTCCTCTCCATCGTAGCCGCCGGTGGCGAAGTATTCGGCTTCGTCAGGTATCGCGTGCTCGTACGCCGTGACCGTATGGTCGGCGGCGCTCGTATTCTTCCAGACGACCGTCTCGCCGACCTCGGCGTGGTACGTCTCGGGGACGAACTCGTTCCTCGTCATCCCTATATCGCAGTCTCCGTCGGAACACGCGCCGTCCTCGACGAGGCCGACCGCCGAGAGACATCCCGAAACCGCGGTCGCGGCTCCGGCACCGATATACGCTATCAGGGAGCGGCGTTTCACAAACCGATAGTAAGGAGCCGTCAAGCTATAACCGTATTGATATGAGACGATGAGAGTCAGAAGCCCTCGTCGCCGTACATACGGACAAAACGGACGGGTTCGCCTGCTTCGACTTCGAGTTCGCCCTCGTGTTTCCCGACGGTGACGAGACGCTGTACGCCGTCGCGTTCTGCGGGGAGGACGGCGCGTCCGCCTTCACGTAACTGTTCGTCGAGGAAGGACGGCACCTCGGGCGCGGCGCAGGTCAGGTAGACGCGGTCGTAGGGGGCGTGAGCGGGTAGACCCTTCGAACCGTCGCCCGTGACGACCGTGACGCCCTCGGGCAGGTTTCCGCGTGCCTCACGCGCAAGCTTTTCGCGGCGTTCGACAGTATAGACGTTCTCTGCGCCGACGACCTCCGCGACGACTGCGGCGTGGTAGCCCCGTCCCGTCCCTACTTCGAGTGTCTTGTCTCCTGCGCTCGCGTCGAGGCGTTCGGTAATCATCGCCACCATATGCGGCGCGCTTATCGTCTGTCCCTCGCCTATCGAGAGCGGGGCGTCCTGGTACGCGCGCCCGCGGGCGTCGTCGGGCACGAACTCCTCGCGTGGTACGGCGCGCATCGCGCGTTCGACCGCCTCGGTCTCGATGTATCCGCGTTCGACGAGCGAGTCCACGAGACGGTCGCGCTCCTCGTCGTAGTCGGTCATACCACTTCTCCGTAGACGCGTTTGGCGTTCTTCGCCTCTACGTCGTCGCCCTCGACACGGAACCTGTCGTCGTTTCGTCTATCGACGAACGCCGTCACGACGAACTCGTCGCCGTCGACCGTCTCGCGTTCGCCGACGACAAACGAGTAGTCGCCTGGTACGTCTAGGCTACGCGACACCGTGTCGTCTTCGGTGTGTAACGTGACAGGTACGCTGACGTTGTCAACGGCGCGGGTCCAGAAGGTGTCGGCGTCATCGGCAGTCGCCCTGTCGACGCGTCTGTTGTCACCTTCTTGCTCTATCTCGACCGCGGTAACCTCGACGCCGAAGACGCCCTCGTCGGCTTCGAGGACGAACTCGTCGCCGACGGCTATCTCCTCGTCGGCACGGACGGTCGTATGTGTCGAGAACGACTCCTGCCCCTGTGAGACGACGACGCGGCGCTCGACGGTCGAAGGTTCGTGGACGCGTTTCTTGTGGACGTGTTCACACGCGAGACAGCGTAACGTCGCCTGTCCGTTCTGCTTGAGTACCTCGTGGGGTTCGTCGGACGAACAGGCGGGGCATCCGACGACTACGTCGGCGTTAGGGTCGGCTTCGGCGTTCATATCCGAAACGGGGACTCGTACCGTATAAACGCGTCGAGCGACAAAGGCGGATATGAACTACCTCGTCTACGCCGTCGTCGCTCTCGTCGCGTACAGCCTCGTGCCTCCCCTCGTCGACCTAGCGACGCGTGAGATACCGAGCAACACGGCGGCGTTAATCTCGAACGGCGTTCTCGTTCTGGTCGCACTCGCCGCCGTGGTCTACGCGGGCGAATGGGACTCTTCACACCTCACCGGAAGCCACGCAGTCTACGTATACGCCGCAGGCGTCTTTCTGGCGGTCGGTATTCTGGCATACTACCGCGCTCTCGAACTCGGTCCCGTGAGCGTCGTCGTCCCCGTCTTCGGCATGTTTATCGTCGGTTCGGCGGCTGTCGGCGTCCTTGCCTTCGACGAGTCTCTGACCGTCCGGAAGGTCGCAGGCATCGCGCTCGCAGTAGTCGCAGTCTACCTAGTCTCGGTCGAGCCATGAAGGAAGACGCGCTCAGCTACATACGCGACGGTCTACGCGTCGTCGAGACATCGGCGCATGTCGACGAACTCCCCGACCACGACGGCTTCGCGCTCGCGGTCGGCTTCGACGGTGAGGGCTTCGTTATGGTACGTAGCGCGAAGGAGGGTCGTGCGTGGGAGCTACCAGGAGGAAAGGTCGAAGAGAACGAGACGTTCGCCGAGACGGCACGGCGCGAGTTTCGGGAGGAGACGGGACGCGTCCTACGCGACGCCTCTCCCGCCGCCGTCGTCGTCGAGACCTACAACTCCGAGAACCGGACGAAGGTCGTAGACGGGGTTGTCTTCGCCGGAAAGGCAGACGAAAAGGTCGGCGAGACGGACAGAGAGATAGAAGAGACGGGCGTCTTCGAAGGACTGCCGGACGAACTAACACGTATCACGTTTGAGCGCCGAACCTTCGAAACGTTGGTCGGCGAAGCACGGCTGTTTGTCAACGAAAATAGTGACGAATGAAACACAAGAATAAACTTGTGTTCGGTGGTAGGTAACGGTATGGAGTTCGAAAGGGTCGAAATACCGGAAGAAGGCGAACGCGTAGTAGAGGAGGACGGCGAACTCGTCGTTCCCGAAGAACCTATTATCCCGTATATCACCGGCGATGGTATCGGACAGGACGTGACGCCAGCGGCGCGGACGGTTCTCGACGCCGCGGCGGAGGAGACGGGGCGCGAGATACACTGGACCGAGGTCTACGCGGGAGAACGCGCCGAGGCAGAGTACGGCGAACTCCTCCCTGACGAGTCTCTCGAAGCCATCCGTTACTTCAACGTCGCCCTCAAGGGTCCGCTGACGACGCCGGTCGGTACCGGATTCCGTTCGCTCAACGTCGCTATACGTAAGGAACTCGACCTGTACGCGAATATCCGTCCCGTCTACTACCTCGACGGCGTACCGTCGCCCGTCAACTCACCCGAGGACATGGATATGGTCTGTTTCCGCGAGGCTACCGAGGACGTTTATTCGGGCATCGAATGGGAGGCGGGTAGCGAAGGAGCGGCGAAGGTACGCGAGTTCCTCAACGAGGAGATGGGCGAGGACGTTCCCGCCGACGCGGGTATAGGAGTCAAGCCCATCAGCGAGTTCAAGACGAAACGCCTCGTCCGTAAGGCGATAAAGTACGCCGTCGAACGCGACCGTGAGAGCGTGACCCTCGTTCACAAGGGCAATATCATGAAGTTCACCGAGGGGGCGTTCCGCGACTGGGGCTACGAACTCGCTGAGGAAGAGTTCCCCGAAGAGACGATTACCGAGGACGAACTCTGGGAGGAGTACGACGGCGAACGTCCGTCGGACAAGGTCGTCATCAAGGACCGTATCGCCGACAACATGCTCCAACAGCTTCTCACGCGTACCGACGAGTACGGCGTGCTGGCGATGCCTAACCTCAACGGCGACTACCTGAGCGACGCCGCCGCGGGACAGGTCGGCGGACTCGGAATCGCGCCCGGTAGCAACATCGGAGACGTGCGCGGCGTCTTCGAACCCGTCCACGGAAGCGCGCCCAAGTACGCAGGACAGGACAAGGTCAACCCGACGGCGATGATACTGACGGGACGTATCATGTTCGAGCATTTCGGCTGGTTCGACGCCGCCGAACTCGTCAAGGACGCGGTCGAGGAGACGATACAGGACCGGACCGTCACGTACGACATCGACCGTCAGATAGAGGGCGGCGAACGCGTCTCGACAAGCCGTTTTGCCGAACTAGTCGCCGAGAAGATACGGTCGGCGTAGAGGCGCGGGAAGGCTTTTGGTTGCGGACCTCGGTTTAGCTCTATGGACAGAAGGGTTTTCACAGCTGTTGCGGTTGCGGCGGTCGTCCTTCTACTGATACCCGTCGCAGGAGCGTCGCCCGACGCTGAGTTCACGTACAGTCCCGACGAGCCTTGGGTGGACAACGAGATAGAGTTCAACGCCTCCGAGACGACACCGGGCGAACACAATATCTCTATCTACGAGTGGCGGTTCGGTGACGGTGAGATAGACAACGGAGAGACGGTGACCTACGCGTACGACGAAGCGGGTAGCTACGACGTTAGCCTTCTAGTAATCGACACCGAAGGCAACACCGGCGAGGCGGAGTCTACCCTGAACGTCGAGGAGGGGATGTTCCCGACTGCGGCTTTCGACCACGAACCCGAGGAGCCGCATGCGGGCGAGACGGTGACCTTCGACGCATCGGACGCCGACGGAGATATACAGGAGTACAGCTGGCTCGTCGAGGGCGACACCGTCGAGGGTGACGAGACGGTTGAACACGTCTTCGAAGACGAGGGCGAACACGAGGTCGTCCTGTCGGTCACCAACCACCAGAACAACACCGACAACGTCCGTGAGACCGTGACGGTCGAAGGTGCCGTCGGGGATGTAACGCCGTCAGCTGTTATCAACGCCTCAGCAGACGAGGTAGAGACAGGTGAAGAGTTCGAGTTCCGCGACGAGACGGTTCTCGAAGAAGGCGAGGTAGAGAGTCGGACATGGACCGTCGGCGATGAGGAGTACACCGACGTGAACGTAAGCCATGTCTTCGACGAAGCCGGCGAGTACGAACTGACGTTAGAGGTGACGAGCGACGCCGGTTACTCGGATACGACGGAGACAACGGTAACGGTCGTTGAGGCTGAGGAAGAGGAGACCGACGAAGGGAACGACGACACTGAGCCGCTCCCCGGCTTCGGATTCGTCGCCGCGTTAACCGCACTTCTCGGACTGTCGGCGTACCGTCTCAGGTAAACGAGTCCAGCCCCGCCTCGGAACGTTCCTCGTCTTCTTCACCCGGAAGAGTACCCGTGCTACGGACGTAGACGGTCGAGTTCCAGTTGACGCTTCCCTCGACACCGTCGTTCCAGCCTTCCTGAGCCTGCATATTCAGAATAGCAACCTCGTCGCCGGGTGCGAAAGACAGGTCCGCCTTTTCGCCCCAGAGCGCCACGCGTACCTCGCCCGTGTCGTCACGGAGACGGACGTTACGGACCTTGCCCTGCGAACCGTCGTCACGGTCGAAGGTACGTGTCTCGCCCGTGTCGGTGACGACGCCCGCAACGTCGTACGTCTCGTCTATCTGGAGGTCGGCGACAGGCGTCGGGTCAGGATGGAACTCGGGCGGTTCGTCAAACTCGTCGTCGTCGAGACGTTCGACCTCGCCGCGTCCGCCGACGTTGACCTCAACGCCGCCGTCGCGTTCACGCGCGTATCCGTCACGGACACGTACGGTATCGCCCGAGGCGAGCGACGAAACGTCGTCGGCGCGTTCGTCCCAGAGGGCGACACGTACCCAGCCGGTCTCGTCACCGAGTACGATATTGGCGACCTTACCCTCGCCGTCGTCACGGTCGAAGGTACGGGGTTCGCTCGTTTCGAGTACGCGTCCGACGAGCGCGAGGTCCGACATTCCGGCGCTGACCTCGTTTGCCTCGACGACATCGTCGGATAGGTCTACGTCCACATCGAACTCGTCCTCCTCATCGACCTCGACCTCACGGGCGTTTACCTCGACGCCGCCGTTCCAGCCGTCCTTGGGCGCGCCCTTGACCTTGAGGACTTCGCCCTTTTCGAGTTCATCGACGCTCGCGGCGTACTCGTCCCAGAGAGCGACACGTACCTCACCCGTCTCATCACGTACGTGGACGTTCGCCACCATACCGTCCTCGCCGTCTTCGCGCTCGAACTCCTTCGGTTCGCCAAGCTTGGTGACCTTGCCGACGAACTTGACCTCGTCCTTCTCGGGCGTCAGGGAGCCGATATCGTAGACACGGTCC
>JAQZCZ010000086.1 GCA_028751095.1 Euryarchaeota archaeon Ods01
CGGCGTCGTCGCGGGCGGCGCACTTCTGTCCTTCTTCCTCGATTTCGAGACCGCAGTATTCGCACATCTCACACGACGGACAGATGGTCGCCTCTTGGCTGCTCATCGAATCCCTCCTTTAAGTGTCCCTCTCGCGCGCCGCAAGACAGCGCGGACCCGCGTCTGGTGACCAGTTGGAATCACTTTCAGGATGGACGATTTTTCGAGTACGAAACCGTCGCTGTCTGGCGTTCTGCTGTCCCTCACTATGCCGTAGGAATCGTCATGGGTTCGCCCAGATTCGAACTGGGGACCTCCTCCATGTCAAGGAGGTGTCATAACCAACTAGACCACGAACCCTACCACAGCATACGGAACTGGTTCTAAAGAATCTGTCGGAATGCGTGCGAAGATATATGCCGACGCCGCGCCGTATACCCGTCAGGATGAAAGCTGTCGTACTTGCCGCCGGACGAGGGACGAGGATGTCGCCGCTGACCCAGACGCGACCGAAGCCGTTACTGCCGGTCGGTGACTCGACGCTCGTTGAGCGAGTGATGGACGCCTGCGCGCCGTACGTCGACGGCTTCGTCGTCGTCGTCGGCTACATGGGCGATGACATTCGTGACCGTGTTGGCGAGGAACACGGCGATGTGTCGGTCGAGTACGTCGAACAGGGGGAGCGTGCCGGAACCGCAGACGCCGTTGAGCGTGCCGCGTCCTTCGTCGACAGCCGTTTCGTCGTCGTCAACGGCGACGCTGTCTTCTCGTCGGAGGTCGTGCGCAGACTTGTCGAGACGGAGGGAAACGCCCTTTCGGTCGCGCGTGTTGACGAGCCTTCGGAGTACGGCGTCGTCGAAGTCGAGGATGGCTACGCCGCCGGAATCGTCGAGAAGCCCGACGACCCGCCGTCGTCTCTCGCCAACGCCGGCGTCTACGTCTTTGAGCAAGACGCCCTCGGCTACGTCCGTTCGACGCGAGAGAGCGAACGCGGAGAGCGCGAGATAACTGACGCCGTCGCCGCCATGATGGAAGACGGACACGGGTTTGCTGTCGTCGAACACGACGAGTACTGGCTCGACGCCGGCTATCCGTGGGACCTACTCGAAGCCAACCGTCTCGCCCTCGACGGACTCGGCTCCCGTCTTTCCGGAGAGGTTGAGGACGGGGCGACGGTGAAGGGCGCTGTCGTTGTCGAGGACGGCGCGCGTCTCATGTCGGGGGCGTACGTCGAGGGACCGACGCTCGTCCGTGAGGGCGCGACCGTCGGACCTAACGCATACGTACGCGGGACGACGGTAATCGGAGAGGACGCACGCGTCGGAAACGGTGTCGAGGTCAAGAACTCCGCACTGATGCGCGGTGCGACCGTCGGACATCTATCCTACGTCGGAGACTCTATCGTGGGCGAGGACGTTAACTTCGGCGCGGGAACCGTCGTCGCCAACCTCCGCCACGACGGCGACAACGTCCGCGTTCCCGTCAAGGGTGAGACGGTCGATACCGGACGCCGTAAGTTCGGCGTCGTCGTCGGCGACGGCGTCCACACGGGCGTCAACACGAGCCTCAACGCCGGTACACGTCTCGGCGTCGGAGCCACGACCGCGCCTGGCGAAGTCGTCACCCACGATAGGGGGGTTGACGTGTGAAGGCGGTCGTCCTCGCCGCCGGAGAAGGTCGCCGCCTCCGTCCTCTAACGGCGCTCCGCCCTAAGCCGATGGTTCCTGTCGCCAACGCCCCGATACTCGAACACGTCGTCGAGTCGCTCGCTGAAGTAGGCGTTGACCAACTCGTCTTCGTCGTCGGATACAGGCGTCAGAGAATACAGACCTACTTCGGAGACGGCGACGACTGGGGCGTCGATATCGAGTACGTCGTCCAAGAGAAGCAGTTGGGAACGGGGCACGCTGTCTTACAGGCGGAGGACGCCGTCGCGGGCGACTTCCTCGTCGTCAACGGAGACTCCCTCGTCGACACGTCCCTCGTCGAGGCGCTCCTCTCCGCCGACGGCGACGCCGTCGCGGTAACGCGGTCGGACCAGCCCACAGACTACGGTGTCGTCGATATCGAAGACGGTGCTGTCGCCGGAGTCGAGGAGAAGCCACGTGTCTACGACGCCGAAACCGAGACGATAAACGCCGGCGTCTACCGTTTCGACGACGCGGTTTTCGATGCGATACACGCCGCTGACAGGATGTCCTTGACCGATGCTCTCGTCCGCCGCGCCGCCGAGGGTCGGGTCGAAGCCGTCCGCGTCGAGGGCTGGACCGACGTTTCACACCTCTGGGACCTCGTCCGTGTCAACTCCGCCGCCGTCGACGGCGACCATGACGGCGCGGACGTACATCCGACCGCCTACGTTGCCGACGAGGTCGCGCTCGGCGAAGACGCACGCGTCGGACCGAACGCAACCGTCTTAGCCGGAACGACCGTCGGTGACAACGCCACCGTAGGGGCGGGCGCTGTCGTCGGTAACTCGGTCGTCTTTGAGGACGCACGCGTCGGACCGAACGCCGTCGTCCGTGACGCCGTACTGGCGAGTGATTCGTCCGTCGGTCCCAACGCTACAGTCGAGGGCGGACGCGCCGACGTGGTGGTCGACGGTAACCTGTACCGTAACGTCCTCCTCGGCGGCGTAGTCGGCGACTACTCGACCGTCGCGGGCGGCGCTACCCTCGAACCCGGAACGGTACTCGAAAACGACTCCCGCGTCGGTACCGGCGCGACGGCGAGCGGACGTGTCGGGTCAGGGACAGAGGTGAGACGCTGATGTGTGGAATCGTCGGCTACGTCGGCGACGACGACGCTCTCCCAGTCATACTCGACGGCTTGAAACGTCTCGAATACCGCGGCTACGACTCGGCGGGCGTCTGTCTCCGGACTGACCCGCTTACCGTCCACAAGAAGGCGGGAGAGGTAGACGAACTCGTCGAAGCCGCTCCTGAGTCGTCGGAAGCGACCTGCGGCGTCGGACACACGCGGTGGTCGACGCACGGCGAACCGACCGACGAGAACGCCCATCCCCACGCCGACGAGGCGCGGCGGTATGCCGTCGTCCACAACGGAATCATCGATAACCACGCCGAACTCCGTGACGAACTTGAGGACCGCGGTCACGTCTTCGAGAGCGACACCGACACCGAGGTCGTCCCCCATCTTCTCTCCGAGGCGGAAGGCGAACTTGTCGAGCGACTCGGCGCTGTCGTCGAACGTCTTGAAGGAAGCTACGCACTCGCCTGCGTGAGCGCCGACTCGGACGAGGTCGTTGTCGCCCGCCAAGACAGTCCTCTCGTCGTCGGACACGGTGACGACGCCAACTACGTCGGAAGCGACGTAACAGCCTTCGTCGAACACACGCGCCGCGTCTCGTACCTCCACGACGGCGACATCGCACGCGTCACCGCTGACTCTATCGAGGTATGGAACGACGGCGAATCCGTCGACCGCGCCGTTGAGACCGTCGACTGGGACGTTGAGGCGGCGGAGAAGGGTGGCTACGAACACTATATGCTCAAGGAGATACACGAACAGCCACGGGCGCTCCGTAAGACGGTCTCCGAAAGAACCGACGAGGTCGAGGGCGAGGCTCTCCTTGACGTATCCGACGAGGTTCTCGCCGAACACGACCGTGTCGAGTTCGTCGCCTGCGGCACGTCGTACCATGCCGCCCTCTACGCTCGCCGTCTTTTCGAAGAGTACGCCGACATTTCCGCAACAGCCGAGTACGCGAGCGAGTACGACGGTCCGCACGCGCCCGAAGAGACGCTCGTCGTTGCGGTAACACAGAGCGGTGAGACGGCGGACACCCTGAGCGCGACACGACGCGCCGCACGTGAGGGTGCGACGACGGTCGCCGTCACCAACACGGTCGGAAGCACCGCCGCCCGCGAGACCGATGAGACGGTCTACATACGCGCAGGACCCGAGATAGGCGTCGCGGCGACCAAGACGTTCGCGTCGCAGGTTGTTACGCTCGCCCTCGTCGCCGTCGCCGCGGGGCGCGCACGCGACGCCTTACCTGCGTCAGAGGCGTCGTCGGTTCTCGCCGACCTCCGTGACGTTCCGGGCGCGGTACAGCGCGTTCTCGACAACGAGGACCGCGTAGCCGAGACGGCGGAGGAGTACGGCTGGGACGACGCCTTCTTCTACGTCGGACGCCGTCTCGGCTATCCCGTCGCCCTCGAAGGCGCTCTCAAGCTCAAGGAAATCTCATACGACCATGCCGAAGGCTTCCCCGCGGGCGAACTCAAACACGGACCGCTTGCCCTCGTGACGCCCGACACGCCGGTCCTCGCAGTCATGACCGACGGAACGCGTCCGAGAGAAACGCTCAACAACGTCAAGGAAGTCGAGTCGCGCGGCGCACCCGTGGTTGCCGTAACGTCGTCTGACGCCGACGAGGGCGCGCGCCTCGCCGACACCGTCTTCCGCGTCCCTTCGCTCGGCGATATGGAGCCGCTTCTTGCTAACGTCTACCTCCAGATGTTCGCGTACCACGTCGCGCGTCTCAAGGACCGACCTATCGACAAGCCGCGTAACCTCGCAAAGAGCGTGACTGTTGAGTAAGCACCGATTAACGCCGCCGAAGCTACGTCCCTTTGCCAAAAAACGACGGGCGGAAGCGGATGAGCGGGAGGCGGGATACGCCGGCAACCGTTGACGCCGTCGCGTTCCACAGAGGTGTTCTGCGGTCAGGGCTTCCTGACCAAGGTATACTTAACACCCGCTTAACTAAAGCTTAACGACGTTGATTCCACGATATTGGCACTTAATGAGAAAGGTGCCGAAGAACCTCACAGGAATGTATTCAACACCTTCCGTGAGGCCACCACGTCGAATCCGTTATGCACCGGACGGGATTCGAACCCGTGTTAAGGGCTTGGAAGGCCCTTGTCATACCACTAGACCACCGGTGCTCGCCGGTCTATCCGGCTTCTACTACCAATTACGGCGCTTCCGATAAAAGAATTGCCAAACTGCGCCGTCGGTTCCCATAATCCTTAATACGAATTATAATTTAGGACTAGGTATGGCAGACATCGACCTATCATCGAGCCAGAAGCAGATACTGACGGCACTCGTAGACCTGTACAAACAGAAGGACGACGTAGTAAAGGGAAAGGAAATAGCGGAGCGCATCGACCGTAACCCGGGTACGATACGTAACCAGATGCAGTCGCTCAAGGCGTTACAGCTCGTCGAAGGACTCCCGGGTCCGAAGGGCGGCTACAAGCCGACCGCGGAGGCTTACGAGTCGCTCGATATCGAACAGATGGACGAGCCTGCGACGGTGCCTCTGTACAGGAACGGGGAGCGCGTTGAGGACGCTAATGTCTCCCAGATTGGGTTTACGAGCGTACACCACCCGTCGCTCTGCCGGACCGAAATCAAGGCTCAGGGTAGCATACACGAGTTCGAGGAGGGCGACAGCGTCCGAGTTGGTCCGACCCCTATCTCGCGTCTCGTTGTCAAGGCGACCGTCGACGCCAAGGACGACACCAACAACATCCTAATCTGTAAGATAGACGACATGGAAGCGCCCGCGAGCAGTTAGTAAGGTTAATGTGACGACGACGCCACCGTCTGGATGAGCCCGGGTGGCTTAGCTGGACATAGCGCCGCACTCATAGGGTACAATGAGGCGCATTCCGCTCTCCCGACCTGGGATATGCGGAGATCGAGGGTTCGGAGCCCTCCCCGGGCATACCGTTCTCAACTCTGGTACGCGTCTACGAAAGAATAATATGTTCCCCAACCTAGGAACCGGTGATGCAAGAGTCTCACAAGCTAACCGGTCGTCCGGTGGTTGCTGTCGTCGGTGACGCGGCACCCGTCCAC
>JAQZCZ010000095.1 GCA_028751095.1 Euryarchaeota archaeon Ods01
GAGAAAACTGAGGAGCTTCACAGGGATGCCGAGTATCTCCTCGAAAAGGCGTCGGTCTGGGCAGACGAAAGCGGCGGCGACGCTGAGACGCGCTACGAGGTTCTGGAGACCGAGAGATATCTGTTCTCTCCGAGCGACTACGCCGGACTCTTCGCCGAATACTGCGAAGAGCACGGTCTCTCAACGGTCGTACTTGACCCCCAGTACCACATTAGCGCAACCGCACATTCCCTTCAGCCGATGCAGGACGACCTAGAGAGGCGTGACGTAAAGGTCTCTGAGGCTCCGGTTTCACGCCCTTCAAGTCCACAGTCTCTTCCGACGAGCGGCGGGGAAGGGGCGCGTTTCGCTTTCGTCTTCGTTCTCTCATATGTCTTCTACCTCCTCGTTGGCTCTCTTTCGGCTTTTGACCTCATTACCGGAGCGGCAACGGCACTAGTCGTTGCCGTCGTAACCTACCGTATCTCGTTCGAAACCTCGCCGTCCGTACGGCGGTTTCCTTGGGTTCTCGCTCGCTTCACGGTCTACGCACCGTACCTCCTCTGGGAGATGGTGAAGGCAAACGTCCAGATAGCCTACGTCGTCCTACACCCTGACCTACCTATCGACCCGTCGATGGAGGAGTTCGAAGCCGCTGTCTGGGGAGGCTTTCCGATAACGACGCTTGCGAACAGTATAACCCTAACCCCCGGAACGTTGTCGGTCGATGCCGACGGCAGGACGTTACACGTCCACGCCCTCACCGAAGGGGCGCGTGAGAGCCTTCTCGACGGCGACCTTGAAGCCGCGGTCCGGTTCGTATTCTACGGAAGGAACAAGATGAGTAATCCCTCGCCGCGCGAACGCAAGAAGTTCCAAACGGAGGATAACGAATGACGATAGAGTCAATACTGCTAGGTGCGGCGGCGGCGGTAACCGTTCTCGCTATCGCCGTCCTCTACCGCGTCATCAAAGGACCGACCGTACAGGACCGTATCATAGCAATAAACGTCATCGGAACCAGCACGGTTCTGATAATAGCCTTCGTCGCCGCGGGACTCAACCGTCCCGAGTTTCTCGACATAGCCCTCGTCTACGCTCTGCTCAACTTCGTGATTAGCATCGCGGCGGCTAAGTTCACCATCGACAGGGGTGAGGTACTGTGACGCCGGAGGAGGTCGTTGTTCTCCTTCTCGCCTCCGGTAGCGTTTTCTTCACCTTCGTCGGCGCTCTTGGGCTGTTCCGTCTTCCTGACCTCTATACGCGTTCCCACGCCGCGAGTAAGGCGGACACGCTCGGCGCAGGCTTCGGAATAGCCGCGGTCGCCGTAGCTTTCGGTCCGACCTCTGACACGGTAAAGGCGCTTCTCCTCCTCGTCTTCATCTACATCACCAATCCGACGGCGGCGCACTCTATCTCCCGTGCCGCATACGACCAGGGGATAGAGCCTTGGACCGTCGAAGACGACGAAAGGGGTGAGGGAGAATGAGTTTTACGCTCGAAATCGCGCTCGCCGTCTTCGTCGTCCTGACCGCCGTCTCCGCGGCGCTTCTCCGCGACGTTCTCGGGGCTATCGTCGTCTTCGCGGCGTTCAGTCTCGGAATGTCGATAATATGGGTCATACTACAAGCGCCCGACGTAGCCCTCACCGAAGCGGCGGTCGGTGCGGGCGTTATGGGGGTCCTGTTCCTCCTCACTATAGCAAAGACGGCACGACCGTCGTACGACAAGGTCGTAGAATCTGTCAACTTCAAAGCCGTCGCCGTCGTCGGGGTCTTACTCTTGCTACTCCTCTCAACCGTCCCCGCTCTCCCTGAGGTCGGCTCACCTGACTCGCCGGCTGTACAGGAGCGTGTCGACGGAGAACTCACGCCGTACGGGTACTACGTTCAGATGACGCCCGAAGACACCGGCGTACAGAACGCGGTCGCGGCAGTCCTTGTCTTCTACCGTGGATTCGACACCTTCGGCGAGGCTGTCGTCGTCTTCTCGGCTCTCGTCGGCGTTCTCGTAGTCCTCGGAAGGGAGGTGGAAAGATGAGCGCCGAAGAAGAACACGAAGGAGGCTCGCCGTACACCGAAAGCCCTGTAATCATAACCACGGTCCGTGCGGTTTCGCCGTTCATACTCACGTACGGTATCTTCATCACTCTACACGGCGCGAACTCCCCCGGGGGCGGATTTCAGGGCGGCGTCGTGATGGCATCAGTCGCCGTGCTGTTCGGATTCGCGTTCGGCATCGGACCGACGCGTGAATGGATAGACGGGCGCGTCCTCCTCGGAATCGTCGCCGCCGGAATATTCGTCTTCGCAGGTATCGGTCTTCTCGCGCCGCTCCTCAACGGAAACGTACTCCAGCTAGACGTTATGCCGATAGCGGTCAAATGGAGCATCGAGATTATCGAGGTTGCGATAGGCGCGATAGTAGCGGGAGTCGTTGCAGGACTGTTCTTTGTCCTGAGCCAAGGAACCGCCGACAATGGAGGTGACGGAGCATGATGGAGGCGTTCGATGTCTTCGTCGCCCGTTACTACCACGTGACGTTCATGGTCGTCTCGTGTATCGGGCTGTACATGCTCATCGACAGCGCCAACCTCGTCAAGAAGGTGATAGGACTGAACATCTTCCAGATGTCGGTCTTCCTGTTCTTCGTCACAGCGGCGTACCGCGAAGGAGCAGGACCCGCGCTAATTACGGAAGGCGGCGGTCCTTACGCCAACCCGCTCCCGCACGTCATCGTTCTGACCGCGATTGTCGTCGGCGTCTCCCTAACGTCGCTCGCTCTCGCGCTCGTCGTCCGTGTCTACAGCGAGTACGGAACGTTGAGCGAGGACCGCGTAGAGGAGGTGATGGCGAATGAGTGAACCGCTCGTTGCCTTCGTCATAATCTTCCCGATAATCGCCTCGGTCGTTCCTCTAGCCGCCTCGTTCGTCCGCGACAAGGTCGGCTGGTCAGTCGCAGCGGCGGTTCTCGGCGTCAACCTCGCCGCTGTCTCGTACGTCGCGTACGGGTTCTTTGTCGGCGGCACGATACGCCACGAACTCGGCGGCGTGCCGATACCTCACGGCATCGAGGTCGTCGTTGACGGTCTATCAGTCCTCGTGATGCTTCTGGTCGCAGTCGTCGCCTTCGGGACGCTGTTCTTCACGCGGGTCGCCGGACCGCGTTCGAACGCCTTCTACAGCGCCTACCTCCTCCTAACCGGCGGCTTACTCGGCGTTACGCTGACGGGCGACCTGTTCAACCTCTACGTTTTCCTCGAAATCACGGGTCTGGCGGCGTACGCACTCATCGCCACGAAAGGAGACGGTAAGTCGGCGTATGCCGCGCTCAAGTACATGCTCGTCGGTACCGTCGGCGCATCGCTCTACCTCATCGGCGTCGCCTACGTCTTCATAGCGACGGGCACGCTCAATATGCAGGACCTGTCGGTCCGTCTCGCCGAGGTCGGTCACTCCGAAACACTCGTCCTCGCGTCGTTCGGGTTTATCGTCGCGGGTCTGGCGGTCAAGTCAGCGCTCTATCCCGTCCATTCGTGGCAGCCCGACGCATACGCCGCCGCGCCGTACGGCGTCGCAGGCTACGTCTCGGCTCTCGTCTCAACCGTCTCGGCGTACGTCCTCGGGCGCGTCGTCCTTTCGGTCTACACCGTCGATTTCCTCGCCGCCAATGTCACGGTCGCTTCGGCGCTCGTCTACTTCGGCGCTCTCAGCATCGTCGCGGGAAGCGTCCTCGCAGTCGCACAGAAGGACGTGCGGCGGATGCTCGCCTACTCGTCAGTTTCACAGTTCGGGCTTATCGTCGCGGCTTTCGGTATCGCAAACGCCGCCGCCGTCTTCGGCGCTGTCATCCAGCTCGTCGGACACGCGGTTATGAAGGGCGCCCTCTTCCTCGGCGCGGGGATTCTCGCCTACAAGATAGGCGCTAAGACGGTCTACGACTACGAAGGGGTCGCGGCGCGTCTGCCTTACACGAGCGCCGGATTCGCAACCCTTGCGCTCGCGCTCGTAGGCGTACCTCCCGCAGTCGGCTTCATCGGCAAATGGTACGTCGGACTCGGCGCGGTGCAGGAAGGCTTCTGGGTCGTCGCGGTCGTCATCTTCGCCAGCACCCTCCTGACGCTTGCGTACGTTCTCCGTCTCGTGGACAGGATGTACTTCGGACGGCGCGCCGCTCCCGAGGAAACACGTATCCCGTTCGCTGACGGCGGGAGCGCTAAACGGGTCACGACCGGCATGGTCGTTCTCGTCGGCGTCGCAGCGGCCGTCAGCGTCGCACTCGGACCCGCGGCGTCGTGGATTGAAGGACTTCTACGTTTAGAGGAGGTGATGGAATGACAGAGGTAGAAGCTTCGTTACGTCCGCTCGCCGC
>JAQZCZ010000052.1 GCA_028751095.1 Euryarchaeota archaeon Ods01
CTGTTGTGGGAGCGCTTATGTCGCGCGGGGCGCAACGACGAATATGGACGCTCAACAGGTTGAGAGCCTGATACGTGAAGAACTTCCCGAAGCGGAGATAGAGGTAATAGAGGAGGAACACGAGGACGAACGTTCCGAGGGAGCGCATTTCGGTGTCGTCCTCGTCTCAGACGAGTTCGAAGGTATGTCGAAGGTTGACCGTCATCGGGTCGTACACGACGCCCTCGGTGACTCGATAGGCGGCGAGATACACGCCGTCGAGATACGGGCGCAGACGCCCGACGAGGCCGAAGGGTGAAGGTTTTACGTCCGACGCGTGTAGCGCAGGTATGGAGATAACAGAAACTGAGAAAGCAATCTACAACGCCGAAGACGAAGACGAGATGCGTGAGGCGATTGAGACGGCGATAGACGAGAATGACATCATCATCTTCATGAAGGGCAACAAGCAGATGCCGCAGTGCGGCTACTCCGCCCGTGCCGTCAAGGCGGTGTCGCTGTACGAGGACGAGTTCGAGACCGTCGATGTCCTCCGTGACGAACGCGTGCGCGAGGTCCTCGAAGAGGTATCGGACTGGCCCACGATTCCGCAGGTCTTCGTCGGTGGCGAGTTCCTCGGAGGAAGCGATATCGTCGTCGAGATGCACGAGGAAGGCGAGCTAGAAGAGAAGATAGAGGCGGTTTAGACGAGCTTTTCGCCGCGTTTCTCGCTCAGTACGCGCAGAAGGCGTCGTGCCCAGCGTAGCTTGCGGCGTTTCTCGCCCGTCGCGGCGTCGAAGTCGAAGCCGTAGAGTTCAATAGCCGCCGCCCCGAACTCGTCGGCGAGGAAGACGGCGCGGTCGCCGTCGGTGAATCCTCCGAAGTTGTGTAGGACGCCGAAAGGACACGTCTGTGTAGTGCCAACGACGTTACGCATCTCGAACTCGGGTAGCCAGCCTTCGAGAGCGTCACGGTTGTCGCCGTGTGCGTGTACGGCGACGGTCTTCTCGGACGACAACTCGGCTACGTACCGCGGAGCGCCGTCGAGGTCGGTCACGGCTACGTCGGCGGAGACGCCCGCTTCGGCGAGACGTTTCGCCGCGGCGTCGGCGGCGACTACGACGGCGTCGGTCGGAACGCGTGACGGTTTGAGTGTGGGCGCATTCCCGACGACCGCGACCGTCTCGCCGTGGAGTAGAGCGTCAAGACGGTCAAGGTCGAAACGGGTCAGGCGTCGTTCCAACAGACGCGCTGAGCGCTCGTCTGCGTCGCGCGAGTAGCCGAAGTCGTCACGTATCGCGTCGTAGAAAGGCTCCCAGTCCTCGTACCTCATTCGGCGTCTTCTTCGAGTTCAATAACGTTCTCGCGCCCGAGGCGGAGCTTCGAAATCGTTCCTTCTTCCTCCATGTCGCTCAGGAGCATACTGACCTTGCTCTTCGACCAGTCGGTACGTTCGACTATCTCAGCCTGCTTCATCTTTCCGCCGCCTTCTTCGAGTATATGGACGACACGTTCCTCGTCGGTCATCAGGTCGCTCTCGACCTCTATCTCCTCGCCCTCCTCTTCCTCGTCAGTCTCAGCAGGAACCAGACCGGTCCGTCGGCTGAGGTAAAGTCCGCCGGCGAAGCCCGACAGAAGGACGAAGAAGCCCGCGACTACGGTCGCGGCTGTCGAAGGTCCGGCACGGTCAGGGGCTTCGTCATCGGTTCCGTTCCCGGGAGTCCGGTTTTCTTCCTCCTGTTCCTCACCGAAGACGACCTCGGGCTGTCCTTCCTCGAAGAAACGCGGACCGTACCAGACGAGACGGTCGGAGTCACGGCTGTCGGTTTCGGGGGCGACAGAGCGGAGCGGAAGGGCGTCCATCCGTTGAACGACGAGGCGTTCGTCACCGGCTATCGACAGACCGCCGCCCGCGAATACGTCGCCGATACGTACCTCGTCACCGTCGGCATATGCGAATCCGTTCCAGTCGAAGGTCACGTAGACAGCGCCCTCGGTGCCGGTCAGGGTGTCACGTACCTCAACCCCCCTCTCGAAGCCTTCAACCGACATCTCGCGTCCGGTGGCGTTGGAGGCTTCGACGGCGAAGTTATGCATCTCGTCCTCGACCCCCTCGAAGACCTCAACCTCACCTTCCTCAAAGTCATCCCTGAGAGCCTCAAACGACTCTATCTCATCGGGCGTGATGAGCTGGTAACGTAGCTCTACCGTCCAAGTGGCATCGCCGTCCTCGTCGACCGCTATCTCGTAGACGGTAGCATGAGGTCGGTCCTCAGTTACCGCCGAAGCGGTCGGAACAAAAAACAGAAGCAACAGCGCCAAGGCTACGGCTACCGCCAAGACCAGCCTTCGGCGCGTACCGGAACGCATGTTTGTAAAGTTTATACTACATTATAAGAGGGCGTTCGGTTATTAGTCTTTTTCTTATGGCGAGTGACGTGCGTCAGACGTGAACCAGTTCGACGGCGATAGTGACGGAGGTACCCTCAATATCCCAGTTCTCGCGGAGGTCAGCGTCTATCTCGTCGGTGATTTCGTCGGCACGCGTCTCTTCGAGTATATAGTCGCGTTCGCGCATAGCGAGGTCAAGGAGTTCGTCGGCGGCGTCGAAGGAGACGCGGATGCGCTCCTCGACATCGAGGTCGAGTTCCTTACGCATCTCCTGTACGCGGCGGACGAGTTCGCGGGCGTAGCCTTCTGCACGTATCTCGTCGTCGAGTGAGACATCGACGTATACGGTGCCGTCCTCGAACTCCGCCGCCTCGACGTTGTCGGGCGTCTCGTCGCGGTACTCGACCATATCGTCGCCGAGGGTCACCTTCTCGCCGTCTATATCGACGCCTCCTTCGACCTTCTCGCGGGGTTCTCCGCGTACGGCGTTCATTACCTTCTCGGCGTCCTCGCCGAACTCGGGTCCGATAGCCCCCATCTGCGGCTCGGCGACCTCGATGAGTTCGTCGTACTCCTCGAAGAGTTCGAGAGACTTGGCGTTGACACGGTCGAGGAACAGCTCTTCGAGCGCCGCGAGTGCGTCACGCGTATCTTCGTCGGCGGCGACTACGACGCGTCGGACGGGCCAGCGTAGCTTGCGTTCCGCCTGCTGTCGGGCGTTTGCCGCCGCCTCCTCCGCGTCGCGGAGTATCTCCATCCGCTCCTCAAGCGTCTCGTCTCGGAGCGATTCGTCGGGTTCGGGAAAGTCGAGCGCATGGACCGTCGTAACGTCGCCGAGGTTGTCGTACATACGTTCGGCGAGATATGGCGCGAACGGCGCGAGCATACGCGTCGCGCCTTCGAGTACGGCGTACAGCGTAGCGTACGCGGCGTTCTTGCTCGACGAGTCCTCGGCTTCCCACATACGGGGGCGGACGACCTGTACGTAGAAACGCGATACATCCTCGGTCATGAAGTCGAGGAGGACGCGCTGTGCCTTGTCTATCTCGTAGCCGTCCATGTATTCGATATACCGCGATAAGGTAGTCTGGAGACGCGAAAGCACCCAGTTGTCTACGGTCGTCGTCTCCACGTCATCGACAGTCGTCGAGTCGGGGTCGAAGCCGTCGAGACGCATGTACGGGAGCGGGAAACGGTAGGTGTTCCAGACGACGTTGAGGGTACGTTTCTTCGCCTCTATCTCGTCCCACGAGAAACGCATATCGTCGCCCTGTTGGTCGTGCGAAAGGAGGAAACAGCGCAGGGGGTCAACGCCGTGCCGGTCTATCGCCTCCTGGGGCGTTACGATATTGCCGACCGACTTCGACATCTTGCGCCCGTCCTCGTCAAGCGCATGTCCGTGCATCACGACCTCCTTGTACGGTATCTCGTCGAGCGCCGAGACTCCCATGCCTAACTGCGACCAGAACCAGCCGCGTGTCTGGTCGTGCGCCTCTATGATGAGGTCGGCGGGCCAGAGTTCGTCGAAAGCGTCGTCTTCGGAGGGATAGTCGAGCGCCGCCCACGAAGCCGCGGCGGAGTCGAGCCAGACATCGAAGATATCCTCGACGCGTTCTGCGCGCTCCCCCGTCTCGGGATGTTCGAGGACGACATCGTCAACGTCGGGACGGTGAAGGTCTATCTCGTCGGGGTCGATATCTTCGACGGCGAGTTCGGCGAGTTCTTCGCGCGTGCCGACGCAGATACGGTCGCCGCTCTCCGTCTCCCAGATAGGAACGGGGATACCCCAGTAACGCTGACGAGAGACGTTCCAGTCGCGGGCGTTCTCGACCCAGTCACGGAAACGTGAGTCGCGCGCCCAGTCAGGGTGCCATTCGCTCTCCTCTATCTCGTCGAGGAGGCGGTCCTTCACGTCGGTCACGGTGATAAACCACTGGTCGGTCGCGGCGAAGATGATGGGGGTATCGCACCGCCAGCAGTGTCCGTAACGGTGGCTCTCTTTCCCTTCGGCGAGGAGGGCGCCCGAGGCGCGCAGGTCTTCGATTACGTCGGGGTTGGCGTCGCGCACGAATTCGCCCGCGTACTCGCCCGCCTCGTCGGTGTAAGCGCCGTCGGGTCCGACGGGCGAGAAGACGGGGAGGCCGTGTTCCTGCCCGACCTCGAAGTCGTCTACACCGTGCCCGGGCGCGGCGTGTACGAGACCCGTCTTGTCGGTCGTAACAAAATCCGCAGAGTAGACGCGGTGGACGCCTTCCTCGTCGTCGAGTTCGCGCTGTCGCGGCACCTCGTCGGCGAGAGGATGTTCGTACTCACGTCCGACGAGCGCGTCGCCGTCAAAGGTCTCGACTACCTCGTAGTCGTCGTAACGTCCGGCGCGGAGAACGTCCTCGACGCAGTCGGAGGCGACGTACAGCGTCTCATCGACGCCGTCCTTCGTCGCCCGTACCTTGGCGTACTCGGCGTCCCCGTCAACGGCGACGTAGAGGTTCGCGGGGATAGTCCAAGGCGTTGTCGTCCAGATGACGAGCGAACCGTCCTCGTCTTCGAGCGGGAAACGGACATGTATCGACGGCGACTCTATCTCGTCGTACTCGACCTCGGCGTCCGCAATCGCGGTTTCGCAACGCGGGCACTGGTTGATGACGCGCTTGCCGCGTTCGACAAGCCCGCGGTCGAAAGCCTGCTTGAAGCCCCACCAAGCACCCTCCATATACTCGGGCGAGAGCGTCCTGTACGGGTCGTCCCAGTCCATCCAGACGCCCATCGACCGGAAGTCGTCGTTCATGGCGCCGAGGTTCTCCTCGGCGAACTCCTTGCATTCGTCGATGAAGTTCTCGACGCCGTACTCCTCTATGTCGCTCTTGTTCTCGAAGCCAAGTTCCTCCTCAACCTTGACCTCTATGGGCAGACCATGCATATCGTATCCCGGACGGTCGGTGACGTTGTGACCGCGCATCCGCAGGTAACGGACGACGGCGTCCTTGAGCGTCTTGTTCCACGCCGTCCCGAGATGCATCTGTCCGCTCGTGTACGGCGGTCCGTCAAGGAAGTAGAGGTCAGGGTCGTCGGAGTGCGCCTCCTTCGCCGCCTCGTAGGCGTCGGCGTCTTCCCAGTACTCCTTCACCTCCGGTTCGACATCGTGAGGGTCGTACCTCTGTGTTATCTCGTCGTCTATATCCATCTTGGTCGTGGTTGTGAGGGAACCGTCGTAAGCATTCTGTTTGAACGAACGTCGAGAAACAGGCGGTGTAGTCCTGCCTATTCCGCAAACGTTAAGCCTTACCGGTAGTTCGGTTCACGTAGTGTCCGATAAGCTCGTCTGTGTAAAACGTAGCTCCTTGGAGGAAGACCTAGAAATAGAGGAGGAGTCCCTCGACGAGATAGTGGAGAGTCTGCTGAACCAAGGATTCATAACTAGGGTACGTATCGAAGAGGAAACAGGATACTGCCTGACGGAAAGCGGACAGGAGTACACCGAGGACTGGCTACGTTCGCTCGATGTCGACGTAGACAGCGTCACCATAGAGTATCTCGTCGAGATGCTCGAATCGACGGCGCCGCCCGACAGACAGAGTTAACCCGCGCGACTCTCATTCTCGTCCAAGGAGGGAGAAGTATCGAGGAAATCTGGGTAGAGAAGTACCGTCCCGCGACTCTCGACGAGGTGGTCGGTCAGGACGCGATTACCGAGCGCCTGAAGTCGTACGTCCGTACCGAGAACGTGCCGAATATGCTATTCGCCGGACCCGCGGGCGTCGGTAAGACGACGTGCGCGCACGCTCTTTCGCACGAACTCTACGGCGACTCGTGGAGCGACAACTTCACCGAACTCAACGCGTCCGACGAGCGCGGTATCGACGTGGTGCGCGACAAAATCAAGAACTTCGCGCGGACCTCGCCCGTAGGAGACGCCGACTACAAGCTAATCTTCCTTGACGAGGCGGACTCGCTTTGTCTACCGCCTGGAACAGAGGTCGTTACCGGCTATCCATCATCTCCCGAGGTCAAGCCCATCGAGGAAGTGGACGAAGAAGGAGAGCCGATACCGTCGGTCGACTTCGAGACGAATGAGGTTCAGTCCGACAAGGGATGTCTCGTAGATTCGGGTGTCGCCGACTTCTTCGAGGTCGAACTGAGCGACGGGAGGACAGTAACCGCGAGTCTCAGCCATCCTTTCTTCACCGTCGGCGACGACGGGCGGCTCGTCGAGAAAGAGTTACAGGAACTCGAAGTCGGTGACGAGATAGCCGAGTTTGAGGAAGAGGTCGGCGTCGAACCGTGTGAGGTCTGCGGCGCACGCACCACCGGCAGGTACTGTTCGACGGAGTGCAAGAACGAAGGGCACAGCCGCGAGATGAGCGGCGACGGTAATCCGATGCACGGCACCGAGTGGTCCGACGAGAGACGGGAGAAGATAGTTTCCAAGCTTTCGGATGGACGGCTAGCGGGCGAGGACAACCCGAACCACGGCGGGTGCTTCCACGGAACACGCGTCTGGGAGATGGACGAGGAAACGGTCGCCAAGGCGAAGGAGCGGCTGAGCGAGACACGAAGCGGTACGTCTTGGGAAGACTGGGTTGTCGAATCCGACGCCGAGGAAGTTAGACGGAGGATAGGTGAGGCGTCTTCCGAGTGGTGGGGCAGCCTCAACGAAGAGGAGAAACGCGAACTCGTTGAGAGACAGCAAGAGTCCATCGATTATCCTGTCCAGGACATCTCGGGCGAAGCGAATCCGATGCATGACCCTGATGTCGCCGAGAAGGTTTCCGAGGCGTTGAAGGGTCACGAGCCAACCGGAGGGTACCCGAACAACGTCCGTCACGAGGAAGAACTGGGTCACATCGTACGGTCGGACTGGGAATACGAAGTAGCCACCACCCTGAATGAGAAAGGAATCGAGTACGAATACGAACCCGAGTTTGAACTCAGCGACTCCTCATACTACCCCGACTTCGTCGTCGGTGACAAGGTTATTGAGGTTAAGGGGAACGTCGAGATGTGGGGACGTGTTGATAAGGTCGAGGAGTTTCTCGGAGAGTACGGGGACGAGTACGACCTCCTTGTGGTCGGAGACGAAAGGCTACCACACGACGAACACGTCGAAAAGGACGACTTCGACGCCGCGGTTGTCACCGACGGAGGCGTGCGTGAGGTATCGACCGTCAAGGTGACCGGAATAGAGTACAGCCACCGCGGGAAGGCGTACAATATCACGATGGAAGGAACCCCGAACTTCATCCTCGGTAACGGGGTCCTGACACATAACACGAACGACGCCCAACCTGCGCTCCGCCGGACGATGGAGATGTACACCAACACCTGCCGTTTCATCCTGTCGTGCAACTACTCGTCGAACATAATCGACCCGATACAGTCGCGTTGCACCGTCTTCCGTTTCAGCCCCGTTGACGACGACGCGCTCGTCAGGCGTCTGCGCGAGATAGCCGACGAGGAGGGCGTCGAGGTCACGGATGACGGATACGACGCCCTCGCGTACGTAGCCGACGGTGACGTTCGGCGTGCGGTCAACGCGTTACAGGCGGCGGCGGCGCTTGGCGAGACGGTTGACGAGGAAGCCGTTTACGCGACGACCTCGACAGCACGCGCCGAGGAGGTCGAGGAGCTTCTGGAGCGCGCCATTGCGGGCGAGTTCGCCGAGGCACGCGGCATACTCAACCGTCTCTTGGACGTGAAAGGTATCTCAGGCGGCGACCTCATCGACCAGATGCACCGCGCCGCTACCGAGATAGACGCCGACAGCGCGACGCAGGTGCGTCTCATGGACCGTATCGGTGAGACGGATTACCGTATCAGCACGGGCGGCGACGAACGTATACAGATAGAAGCATTTCTCGCGGGACTCGCTACCGACGACGCGCGACAAGGGTGACAAGCGACGAGTTGCGGCGCGTCTCCGCCTCGACGCGTTCAAATCCGGCTGTGTTGAGCATCGTGTCGAGTTCAAGGTCGTCAAAGACACGCATTCCGTAGAGACGCGACGCGGCTCGGACGGGACGCGGCGCGAAGACACCCTCGTCAACGAGGGTCGTGATAACCAGCCTTCCGTCGGTGCGTACGACACGTCCCATCTCGTCGAGGGCGTCGGCTGGCTGAGGCAGGAGATGTAACGCGCCGGCGCAGGTCACGGCGTCGAAGGAGTCGTCGGCGTACGGAAGGGCGCCCGCGTCTCCGCGTGCGAGTTCGAGGACGACGCCCGAGCGCCTCATCTTACGGACCGCCCGCCTGAGCATCTCCGCCGACGCGTCAACCCCGTAGACGGTCGTGTCGCGTGCTAGTCGTCGGGCGAACAGTCCTGTCCCCGTCGCTACGTCGAGGAGCTTGTCGGCACCGGATTCGTCGACACGTCGGGCAACGCCTTCGACGAGTTCGTCAACCGAGGCGCGTCCCGCGGTCGCTATACGCATCCCCGTCGGGTACCAGACAGGCGTCTCATAGATTCGGGCGACTGAGTCGAACAGAGAGACGAGAGCGTCGTTCTGTGGCGCGTCGTCGCCAAGGAAGTCGTAGAACCCGCCGCGGTCAGGGTACTCGCCGCACGAACCGCAGACGAGCGCTCCGCGGCGTTCTTCAAGCGGCGCTCCACACGAAGGACAGGCGTAACTCACGTCTTTTCGAGGTAGACGCGGCGAGCCATGTAGCCGCCCGCTCCGACGAACAGTATGCCGAGCGCCATACCGGCGAAGTTGAGCGGTCCGAGAGCATCAGTTATCGGCTCCGAAGCCTCCGCGAAGCCGAGCTGGTAGTAGCCGCCTTCGTGTCGGACGAGAGGATTCTGCTGTATCTCGTTGAGGGTCTCTCCGGTAACGATGGGGTCGTCACCCTCTATCGCCGAGACGACTATCTCGCGGCGTTCGTCGGGCATGTCGTCGGTATCCTCGAAGTACGGGTCGACGAGTTCACGTACGTCTATCTCGGAGACGGTGAGAACCGTTTCGTTGTTCGTCTCTGTCGCCGTCTCGTAGTAGGTTGCATCGCCGTCGTCGCGGACGTAGTCGTACGCCGCCAGACCGCGGCTACGGTCGGCGAGCGTCACCTCGCCGTCGGTGGTCGCATTGCCGAACGCCTCAGCCTGTCCCTCGGTCATCACATTAGTTCCGACGATATTGGTCTCGATATCGACGGAGGAGTACTGAAGATTGATTCCATCAGGGGTTTCCTCCGTCTGTGCCAGATACGTCTCGCCTTCGTAGAAGACCGCCCGTTCGAGAACCGCCCCTTCAGCATCCTGCTCTGTCTCTATGACGTATATTCCTTCACGTCCGGTGTCGAAGATTGACTGCGCGTCTTCGTCGAGAACCTCGTACTCGATGACGGGTAGGAACTCAGCGTCAGGATTCATCTGAGAAAGGGTCTGTGGTGCGAGACTGTCGGGGTCTATATCCTCCCCTACCTGAACCGATGCCGCAGAACCCCCTTGTCCGTGTGTATATGCGGGGTTGGCAAACAGAAGGATGCCGAGAGCGAGAAGCGCTACGGCGACAACCTCCTTCTTTTCTATCTGTCCCATGCCGTCTAATGAAGTTCCTCTCTTATTTACTTTCCTCCGCAAAGAGGTCGTCGTCCCCGTCGGGTTCGTAGTCAACGACGCGTTTCTCGAAGTCGTTAGCTCGGACGTGTATCGGGAACCAGCCTTCGTCGGCGACGCCGAGAAGCGCCTCGCTGTAACCCGCCTCGTCGTCGCCCGCCATCGCGGTGGCGACGTAATCCTTCTGACGCGGCGTTAGGTCGAGTTCGTCGGCGAGTTCCTCGTCCATCCCCTCGATACGGTGGAGAAGCTTGAGGGAGCAGTTATCGGCGATAGCCTCGCTCTCGTCCTGCGCGAAGAACTCGTCTATCGTCTGCGTGATGAACTGTATCGAGAGGTCGTAATGGCGCGAATGGCGCACCGCCTGTTCGAGGAACGACAGGTTGGCGGAGTCCTTCATGATGTAACGCGCCTCGTCGATTGCGAAGATGACGCGTTTGTCGGTCTGTTTGGCGCGTTCGTAGACGGCGTTGAAGAGAAGTTGCATCATTAGTCCGGTGCCGCCACGCGTCTCCTGTTGCTGGAGGTCAAGGTAGACGACCTTCGAACCGCCTATATCGATTTCGGTATCGGACGACAGGTTCTCGAACTCACCGCCCTCGGTGAACGGCTCCATGCCGATGAGGAGTTCGGAGGCGTTCGTCTCTATCTTACGGCGCTCCTCCTCCGACTCCGAGACGGTGTACTCGTCGGGGTTCTCCGCCATCCGTTTCAGAACGTCGATTACGTCGGTGATGAGAGGGCTTTCGTTGCCGTGCGTCTCGGGGTCACGGTAGATTCCGGCGTCGTTGTACGCCTCGACGACGGCGTTTTCGAGCGTGCCGCGGCGTTCGCCGAGCGGGTTTCCGCGCGACTCGAAGTAGGACTCGAAGAACGACATAACGTCCTTGAGCTTAGCGCCGAACGGGTCGAGTTCGCCGCCCGTCTCTTCGAGGACTTCGTCGGGAGTTTCGCGTATTTCGAGCGGGTTCAAGCCGACGTTTCCGCCGACGACGACACGTTCGCCGCCGAGGGCGCGGTTGACGCCGACGAATCCCTTGAGCGGGTCGAGCATGACGACGACAGTATCCTCGTCCTGCGCGAGCGTCCGCGTGAGATTGAGCTTGGTCGAGAACGACTTGCCCGAGCCGATATTGCCGATTACGAGCGCGTTGTAACCCGTCTCGCGTCCGAAACGGTCAACGATGACGGGCGAACCGTTGAAGGCGTGGACGCCGTACTCGACACCCTGTTCCTCGATGAGTGTCGATGACGAGAACGGGAAGGTCGCGCCGACAGCGCCGCCCATCATCGCCGCCTTCTTGTTGAGATGGTCGTTTGCGACCGGACTCGTCGAACGCGCCGCGAGGTCTTGGCGACGCGACGCCGTGACGGGACGGATATTCGCGGGTGCGCGGCGTAGACCCGCACGGACGTTGCTTGCGGCGTTTTCGAGAGCGTCGCGCGTGTCCTCACGCACCGTGAGGTAGGTCGAGACGTCGAAGACCTCCGTCGGCGTGTTACGGACGACATCGTACATCTCCTCGGCGTCTTCGAGGTCTTTCTGGACGCCGCGCGCGTCCACGTCACGGCGTTCACGTTTGCGTTCGAACTCGGCTTCAAGCGTGCCGACGCGGTCCTTGAGTTCCTCCTGTGCGCGTCGCGTATCGCGGGGTTCGACGTGTATCGCCACGTCGGTTTCGACGCCGGGTTCGGTAAATAGACGTTCAAGGAAGCCGTTTGCGGGCTGGTCCGGGTACTCCTCAGCCCACATCGTCTTCGTCCACCGCGTTCCCAGCTTAGCGGCGTTACGTTCGAAGACCGCTTCCGAGGGCGCGACGAGCGCCTTGTGCCTCTCGGCTATGTCGTCGGTAACACGTCCTCCATGCGCGTCTTCCTCGCCGTTTCCGAGGAAGGGGAGCCACGACGAGGAGGTTTCGTCGTCCTCGTCTTCGGCATCCTCCTCCGTCTCAGCAGTCTCACCGCCGTCCTGCTCTAAATCCGTCTTGCCCGCAACGACGGGCTGTTCACGGACCGGGGTGTCGTCGCCGTAGTCAGCGGGTTCGCCTTCCCAGAACTCGGAGAGGAGACGTACGAGTTCCGGGGTTTCGACACGGTGGGCGCGGCATCCGTCGAGGTTCTGTACCCCCTCGTTTTCGACCATACGGAGACGTTCGTCGAGTTCGTCGAGTGCGCGTGCGCGGCGTTCCTCGTCGGACAAGCCGTCGTCGGACGCGAGCGCGCCGAATACCCCGCCGACAACGGGAAGTTCGGAGAGCGAGTCGAGTACGCCGCCCGTCTCTCCGCCGACCTGTACCGCCTCGTCGGGACGGACGGGGACGATGATGTAATGCTCGCGGAGATTGGTTCCGCGGGCTTCGAGTTCCCGGGGATACCAGTCGAGCCATTCCTCGATTAGCTGTCGGAAGACCGGGTTTCCGACGACATCGTCATCCTCCAGTCTACGCTCCCTGCGCCGGAGATAGTCTTCGACAGGGAACTCGGTCGTCGTCGAGTACATCTGAAGCGGCCACTCAACCGAGTTGTTGAAGAAGTCGGCGAAAGCGGAGACGTTCTCCTGCCAACGCCTGTCGGTGGCGAGCGCCATATTCGCGGGTTCGACGCGGACCGCGCCGACGAAAGCGCCGTCTATGCGTTCAACCGCATCACGGCGCGGATGTATACGTGCGACATCGGTGAGTTCCTGCGTGCGCTCGTCGAGTTCATGGATGCCGGATTCGGGGAAGTCGGTCTGTTCGCGCGCCGAGTCGAAGTCGTAACGGACGTGTTCGACCTCGTTGGGGCGGCGGAGACGGTGGAAGTACGCCGAGACCCATTCGCTCGCGGTAAGATGGTCGGGGGTCGCATAGACGGCGGCGGCACCGACGATAAGCGCGACGGCGGAAAGCACGTATCCGACGTAACGGAGTTCAGGTGGAAGGAGATATGCGGTTATCAGGACGGCGGCGATGAAGGGTGCCGCACCCACGAGGAGGTCGTCGAGCGTGTAGCCGCGCCAGAACTCGTCACCCCCGGTGAGTTTCTTCGGCACTCGTCGCGTGGGGTCGCTCGATGCCATTATGCCCACCTCCCTAGGTCCTCGGATAGCTTACGGCGTGACCTCTCCATATCGTGGCGTGCCGCCCCGGAACTACCACCGGAGTCGGCGCGGTAGCTACGGCGCGGACGCGAGACATCGCCCGCCGAGGAGACGGGGACATCCGTCGGCCGTCTCTCGCCACGTCCGGTTTCCGGCTCCGTTTCACGTGACTCCTCACGTCCCTTGTGGATAACGGTACGTTCGACCGAACCCTCCTCGGCTTCACGTCCTTTCTCAACCGCGGGCCGTTCGGCGACGGAGACGGACGGACGACGTAGATGACGGATGCTGGGCATCTTGAAGAAGACGTAGTAGGAGACGATGAGGACGAGGAAAGGGAAGCCAAGGGCGAGCATGAAGGGCGCGATGGGATGTCCGAACTCCGCCTGTGGTTCGAAGGCGACGAACATCAGGTCGGCGACGCGGTAGATGATAGCCGCAGGCACGGTGATGAAAGCGAGAGGTATGAACTTGGTCGCAAGGTCCTCTATCATCGCCGAGAGGTACGCGAACGGTCCTATATCCACAATCCAGAACGCGACGGCTAACGGCATCGCTACCATGAGAGCGTATATTCCTATCCAGCGTAACACGTACCAGAGAATAAGGAACAGAAAGATGAATCCTTCCATTAATGCCAGCGCCGCCGTCGTGACGGTTCCCATACCCTCTATCGTCAGAGGTTCGGACAGTGTCTCCGCCATTGAGGCGGGTCCGGGTGCTATAGCCACCGCGAGA
>JAQZCZ010000097.1 GCA_028751095.1 Euryarchaeota archaeon Ods01
ATTCTACCGAGACGGATGATTCTACCGAGGCGGATACGGATACTTCGGAAGACTCAGACGAACCGCTCTCCGACTACGTCGATATTTCCGAGAGCCTTACCGATACCGTCTCGGTTGAGTCGGATGGTTTGGCGGGAGGCGATGATGACGAAAGGCTCTTCGACGACTTCCTTGAGGTAGACCCGATATTTGCCAACAAGGAGGTTCTACGTCCCTCGTACACTCCGAAGAAACTCCCTCACCGCGATACGCAGGTCAATATGATGGCGCGCTCGCTCGTCCCTGCGCTACGCGGTGAGACGCCGTCGAACATTCTTATCTACGGCAAGACGGGAACGGGTAAGACGGCGAGCGCGAAGTACGTCGCCAACGAGCTTCAGGAGACGAGCGACAACACCGACGTTCCGTGTAAGGTCGAGTATATCAACTGCGAACAGGTTGACACCCAGTACCGCGTCCTCGCACGTCTCGCACAGGAGTTCGGGCGCGACGACGTACCGATGACGGGTTGGCCCACGGACCGCGTCTACGACGCCTTCTTCGAGGCGGTCGATTCGCGCGAACGTGTCGTCGTCGTCATGCTCGACGAAATCGATAAGCTCGTCGAGAAGTCGGGGGACGATACCCTCTACAACCTGTCGCGGATGAACTCCGACCTCGATAACGCCCGCGTCTCCATAATCGGTATCTCGAACGATGTCCAGTTCACTGAACTTCTCGACCCCCGCGTCCGGTCTTCGCTCGGCGAGGAGGATATCGTCTTCCCGCCGTACAACGCCAACCAGCTACGCGATATACTCGAACAGCGCGCCGAAATCGCGTTTGAGGACGACGTTCTCACCAACGACGTTATCCCTCTCTGTGCCGCTTTCGCCGCCAAGGAACACGGCGATGCCCGCCGCGCACTTGACCTACTGCGCGCCGCTGGACAGGTTGCCGAAAGGTCGAAGTCCGACACCGTCACCGAGGAACACGTCCGAGAGGCTCAGGACCGTATCGAGCTAAACCGTATCGTCGAGGTCGTCCGTACCCTTCCCACGCAGTCGAAGATAGTCCTGTACAGCATCATCGTTCTCGCACAGGAGACGGGGGGGACGATGAACACCGGCGAGGTCTACAACACCTACTCGCGCGTCTGTGAGGAGATAAACATGGACACCCTCACCCAGCGCCGCGTCACCGACCTCATCAGCGAACTCGATATGCTCGGCGTCGTCAACTCGGTTGTCGTCTCTAAGGGTCGTTACGGACGCACGCGCGAAATTTCGTTGAGCGTTCCGCGCGAGGAGACTAAGACCGTTATACTCGACGACTCTCGCCTCGCCTCTCTCGACGACACCAACTTCGCCGACGGCGTACAGGCACGCCTCAACGACACCGGTTAGCCTGTTGCGATATTAGTTAGCCGTTATAATTAGCCCGCTAACCCGACGAAGCCATCCCGTCCGGCACGCGCGTGTTAGACGGGAACAGCAGACGCAGGTTACCTATTATCGGGACGCGGTACTTCGCCTTTCCTTCGACCCATTCGGGACGGACGACGGTACTAAGCCCTTGCTCTTGGTCGTACCGCTCATTCGCGTCTCCTTTGGTCACGAAGCCGTCGTGTGGCGCTATCTCGGTGTCGCCCTCCGTTGTCGTATACTCGTCGCCCTCTTCGACGTAGAACATCGCGCGGTGGATTATTGCCGTCCGTTCGTCGCTCCCGTCGGGACGGAATACGATAGCGTCGCCGTAGTCACCGAACGACTCGTAGCCCTGTTCCTGACCCATGCTGTGAGTAACTACGCCGTGTCTATGCTCTACGTCCTCGTCGACGAAGTTCGACGGGTTGACGATGAAGACGATGTCGCCCGCCTGCATACCTGGCTCCATGCTTCCGCTTTCGATAGCGACCATGGGGGGCCAGATGCCCGAGACGCCGTACAGGACGACGGCAATACCGCCGACGATAGCGACAGAGATGAGTATGTCCTCAATCAGCACTATGATAGGGTCGTTCCTGAACTCCTGTATCTTCTCACGCGCGCCTTTCTCTCCCTCGACTTCCTGTTCGCCCATTCTTGGTCGTTATACGGTGATAGTCCTCTTTACCTTTCCGGCTACTCCGGCGCTCCACAAGATACATTACCGCCGCGACGGAACCAAAACCCATGCAACTTTCCTCCGAACGCGAGGTCGTTCGCCGACTCGCCGAGGAGGGGCTAAACGCGTCTCCGGACGCAGTCGCCGAACTCGTCGGACGCGACGACACCGACGCAGTCATACGTCGTCTCGCGGCGCGGTGTGATGCGCCCGTCGTCACCCCGGAACATATCTCCGACGCATCCGAAGCACTCGGCTCTTCGTCCGACGTTAATCCGGACCCGCCCGACCGTCCCGCAGACGGGCTGGCGAACAATGGAACCGGCTCCGACGCGTCGGAGTCCGACGAACCGAGAGGCGAACCTCGGACGGACGGAGCTACATCGCCTTCCCCGTCCGAATCCACCTCCGAACCCTCGCCTGCTACGGGTTCACGGACGCCCGCGTCGGTCGATGTCAAGGACGATATCACGGGCGAGTCAACCTGTACGGGCGAGTATCCCGACTTCGTCGGCTACTTCCGCGACAGGTTCGACCAGCTTTCGAGCACCCTACGTTCACGTATCAAGCCCCGCTCCATCGACTCGGCGGCGAGCGGCGGCAAGGAGGTCGCTCTCGTCGGCATGGTCAACGAGGTCCGTACGACCTCCTCCGACCGCGACAACCGTCTCGTCGAGATAGAGGACCCGACCGGCACGATGCGTCTGCTCTTCTCCGACGACCTCGTTGACGCCGCCGAGACACTCGTCGTCGACGAGGTGATAGGTGTTGAAGGACGCCTTTCGGACGACGGCGGCATGGTCTTCGTTAACGAGGTCCATTTCCCCGAGGTCCCGCCGCGCCGCGAACCCAACACGGCGTCGCGCGACGTTAAGGCGGTCCTCGTCTCGGATATACACGTCGGCTCCGATACCTTCGTCGGCGGACACTGGGACCTCTTCGCCGACTGGCTCGCCGACCGACCCGATGTCGAGTACGTACTCGTCGCGGGCGACATGGTCGAAGGAGTCGGTATCTACCCCGACCAAGACGAGGAGCTGACGACGGTGGATATCTACGAACAGTACGCCGACTGCGCCGAAAGGTTCGCGCAGTTGCCCGACGATGTCGAGATAATCACTATTACAGGAAACCACGACTCCGTACGTCTCGCCGAACCTCAGCCTGCGCTCGCCGAACGTTTCCGTGAACCGTTCGGCGAAAACGTCTCCTTCTACGGCAACCCGTGTACGGTCACCGTCGAGGGCGTCGATATACTGATGTACCACGGCATGTCGCTCAACCCGTTCGCCGAGGCGCTTCCACATGTCGAGATAGAGGAACCCGAGACGGCGATGGTTGAGATGCTCCGTAAACGCCATCTCGCGCCGATGTACGGCGACGTACGTCTCGCGCCCGAGGAACGCGACTACCTCGTCATCGACGACGTTCCCGACGTTCTCCATACGGGGCATACCCATACGGTCGGCGCGGAGAAGTACAGGAACGTCCTGACGGTCAACACGGGGGCGTGGCAGGCGCAGACGCCCTACCAGAAGGCGATGAACATACAGCCCGACGTGGGCTACGCCGCCGTCCTTGACCTCTCGTCGCTCGAACTCGACCTGAAACAGTTCGCTCCTTAGCTCACGTCGGGTGCTTCGTCCTCTGGGGTTCTCCCCTCCAACTCAACCTCGAACTCTAGTTCAGGGTCGTTTCCTTGGAACTCGACCTCTATCTCGACCGTATCGCCGAACGCGAAAGGTATATCCCAGCCGTCGCCCGAGACGTTGACCTCGTCGCCTTCCTGCAACTGCTCGCCTAGCTCGACGAGAAACGCTCCCGCGTCTTCGGCTCCTACGTGGAACTCCTC
>JAQZCZ010000121.1 GCA_028751095.1 Euryarchaeota archaeon Ods01
ATCTCGACGAACGACTGAGCGCCTATCGCCGCCGCGCCGGTCAGGAAACCGGGTGTCGCGCCCGCTCCGCAGATGAAGGTGATTCCCGACTCCACGAGGTCGTCCTCCATCTCCTCCATCGTGTCGATGACGCGCGACCGTTTGAGAACGTCCACGAGAACGCCCTCGTATCCCGCGTCGGCGAAACGCTCGGTCGTCTCGGGGATGAACGAATGCGGGATATTGGGGAGCGCCATCAGAACGGCGTCGATACGGTCATGTACGTCGATTACGTCGCCTATCGAGTCGTCGGTGGTGCGTCCGTCGGGGAGCGATGCGACCTCGCTTCCGCCCTCGGCGGCGACCGCTCCGCCGTCTGCGGCGATAAGGTCGTCCGCGTCAACGCCGTCGAAGTCAACGGCGACGCCGCCGCTGTCGCAGAGGGCGACGGGCGTCATGTCGTCCTTGTGTTCCATAACGCGTAACGTCCGTTTGCCTATGCCGCCTGTACCGAGTACCGCAACGTTCGTGGTTTCTGTGTCAGTCATTGTTATCCCATATCCTGTATTTCCATGCCTACGCTCTCTATCATCTCTTCGTCGCCCTCAGCGTCCTGTCCGCCGGTCGTCAGGTAGTCACCGACGAGAAGACCGTTTGCGCCCGCCCTGAGAACGTCGCCCTGACGGTCCTTGAGGTTCTCCTCACGTCCGCCGGTGAGACGTATCACCTTGTCCGGCATAATGAACCGGTAGAGCGCGACGCCTTGGAGGATTTCCTCGACCGTAACCTTGGCGTAGTCCTCGAACGGCGTGCCGGGAACGGGGTTGAGGATATTGATGGGTACGGTGTCCACGTCGATGTCGCGGAGTTCAAGCGCCGCCTCAACGCGGTGTTCGACGTTCTCTCCCATACCGAAGATGACGCCGGCGCAGACATGCATCCCCGCCTCCTGAGCAACCTCGATGGCGCGGACACGGTCCTCGTAGTCGTGCGTACTCACGACGTTGTCGAAGAACGAGGGCGCGGTCTCTATGTTGTGGTTAAAGTGCTGGAGACCCGCCTCGACGAGAGCGTCCGCCTCCTCGGGCGTGATAAGACCGAGCGAAGCGTCCGGCTCTATATCCGTCTCGTCGCGTATCAGACGTATCGCTTCGAGTACCTTCTCGAACTCCTCGGGACGTTTCTCCTTGTCGATACCGCGCTCGGCGACGACGATACCGAACCTGTTCGCGCCGTCTTCCTCTGCGCGTTTGGCGGCGTCAAGTATCTCCTCGGGTTCGAGGAAGTCGTACCTGTCAACGTCCGTGTCGAAATGCGCCGACTGGGCACAGAAGCCGCAGTCCTCGGCGCATCCGCCGCTCTTGGCGTTGACGATGGAGCAGGTATCGACGCCGTCGCCCATGTTGCGTTCTCGTACCTCGTCCGCGGCGTCAACCACGGCGTCTACGGGCGCCTCGGCGAGACGGTAAGCCTCGTCCTCAGTGACGCCTTTGCCGCCGAGCGCCTTCTCCTTCATACGTGCTACGAAGGTCTCGTCAACCATAGGAGGACGGAGGTTGACGCCCTTGTTAACTCTTGCGGAAGGAGACGTTGACGAAGAGGGAGGGTGTACGGACTCTGTCGCCGCCGGCGGAACAGAAACCCGTGCAAGAC
>JAQZCZ010000045.1 GCA_028751095.1 Euryarchaeota archaeon Ods01
CAACGTCGACGACGAGGTGCCGAAGGACGTACGCGAGAAGCTGACCGGCGTTGAAGGTATCGTCTCCGCGAAGTACGTCTCGTTGTGAGCAGGGTTAGGTGGTGTCTCCCGTACAGAAGTCGAAGCTCTCGGCTTCGTCCTCCTCCCTCGTGACCTCACAGAGTTCGCCGTCGTCTATATCGCCCCTGACCGTCACGGGGAAGTCCTGTCGGTCGCCTGCCGCCATGTCACCGTCGGTAACTTCGACCGTCGGGTTTCCGGTCCCGTCCCCGTCGGAGGTATGCGTTGTAGAGCCGACGACCGCGCCGGTGTCGTCGAGTATCTCGAAGGTCACGTCGACCTGCTCGGAGACGGAAAGCTCGTAGTCGAACTCAACCGCATCAGCCTGCCCTCCTTGTATTTCTATTTCGGCTTCCGAGAGAACGAACTCCGGACCGACGGGAACGTCCTCGAAAGTGACGTTCACCACATCGCCGCTCCCACCGCTCGAAACGTAGACGGCGGCGGTTCCGTCCCCTTCCGCCGTAGCCGTTACCTCAGACGTGCCGTCGTCTTCCGTAACTCCGGTCTCGGGAACGGTTGCAACCGACGTGTCGTTAACGGCGTACTCGACACGCGCTTCGTCGGCAACAGGCGAAGTTCCGACCGTCAGGTCCACGCTACCCTCTCCGTCGACGGTCGTGTCACCGGTCTGCCAGAAGGTCGAGTAGGCACCGTCTCCGGCGGCAGACACGGCGGCAGGAGACCGCACCTCAAACTCTACCGTCTCGAAGTCAGCCTCGCCGTCGTTTACCGACATCTCGACGGTTCCTGGTTCGGCGTCGAACCGGACGCGTCCGTCGGAGCCTGTCGTGAGCGTGTCTCCGTCCGCCTCAACCTCCGCTCCCGAGACGGGGTTGTTGTGTGCGTCGCGGACCTCGGCAACGAGAGAGGCAGGTCCGTCAGCAGGCGCAGTGACGACCTGCGGGCTTACGCCTACAATGTAAGCCGGTTCGACCGAGCGGGTGCGACCCAAGCCGACCTCAGCGAGGCGCATCTCGTACGTAACGCCGGCTTCAAGCTCTATCTCCACGCCGTCGTCCGTCTCCGAGACAGCTTCGACGTGAGGCTCACCGTCGAGAACACCACGCCAGTCGTCGGCGGAGAGACGGCTGTCGAGGCTGAGAGAAACGCCGTCGTCGGTCGAGTTAGTGACGGTAACCGTCCTCCGCGCCGTGCTGACGGGAACGAGCGAGACGGTCGTCGCGCCCGCCTGAGACGATGAGACGGAGCCGGTCAGTGTAATGAGGCTAATGGTATCCCCGTCCACGACGGACCTCTCGTCGAGGAAGGCGGGTTCGTCCTCGATATCGAACAGGAGTCCGTTTTCGTAGACGGTTGAGGGAGCGTCGTCGTAGTAGTTGTAGTCAGGTTCGTAGGCGACGGTTCTGGTCGAGAACGACCGACGGGTGCCGTTCCAGTAGTCGCTGACGCTGTCCTCGACAGCCTCGGCGTTTGAGACGTTGGCGAAGCCCTCGTTAGTTCGGAGGGTACCGCTTGGCGGCGACGGGTTCAAGAGTATAACGCGGTTCGGATACCGCGTGCCGAGGCTGACGACGACCGACCGCGGCGAACCCGTCGCACCTACCTCAGAAATACCCGCATCGAGACGTTGCATGTCCTCCTGTACGTCCTGCCGGTGGTCGAACTCAACGTCGAAGTTCCAAGCCGGAATCCCAACCACCTGCAGAATAGCGAGGAGAGCGAAGGCAATCCCGAGAAGGAGAATAACGCCGATAATCGGCGACACACCGCTGTCGCGGCGAGGGTTCAGCATGTCGAATCCGTCGTATCGGCGACGAATAAGTATTCGGGTGGCTACGTCGCACGTGGAAGTTCGACGACGAAGACCGCGCCCTCCGGCTGGCTGTCCTCGACGCGGACATCGCCGCCGTACTCGTCAACCATCGCGTCAACGAAGTACAGTCCGAAGCCGACGCCGTCGCTGTCGTCACCCTTGACGCCAGGTTCGAAGACAGCTTCCTTCATACCATCCGGCACGCCTGGACCGTTGTCGGCTACGCGGAGCGTCACCGTCTCGTCGTCCTCCTCAACGGTTACCTCAACACGCGGTTCGTCCTTGTCGTTATGCTGGACAGCGTTCGTGAGAAGCGTCTCGACGACCTCGTCAAGGAACTCGTCGGCGGTGACCTCGACACCCTCGGGTACCTCCGTCGTTATCTCGACGTCCCGCGTCACGTCAACGTACCTCACCCTGTTGTTCACGGTGTCGGAGAGATTCTGAGCCGAGAGTTCGGCGTCCTCGTCGCCGACGACGGCGGCTATCGTCGAGTTGACGCGGTTGACGATATCGGTTATACGGTTGCTCCGGCTGTTTATCCGCTCTACCTCAGAACGGACCTCGGCGTCGTCGGGCAGGCGTTCTAAGACAGCCTCCGAGTTACCGCGGACCAGAGTCATGGACAACAGAACCTTCTCGGCGAGAACGTCGTTGAAGAACCTGAGCTGGTCCTCTCTTTCTTCAAGCACTTCCTTCCTTTTCCTCAGACGCTCCTCGCGCTCCTTTCTTTCGGTGATATCCTGAACGATACCGGTCGCGCTCACCGGCTCCCCGTCCTCGTCAAAGGTTAACTCCGCCTTCTCACGCATCCACCGTACCTCCCCGTCGCCGGTGACAATCCGGTGTTCGATGTCGTACGGCTCGCCGTCCTTGGCAGCCTCCCACTCTTCCTCGACAAAACCCTCGTCGTCGGGATGGACGTGTTCAAGGAACGTCGTATGGTCTATCGGTCCGGCGTCGCGGTCGACACCCCATAGGTCGTAGACCTCGTCGGACCAGTCGATTACGTCAGACGGAATATCCTTTGTCCAGAGTCCTATCTTGGCTATCTCCTGCGCCTTTTCGAGCTGTTTTTGGCGTTCCCACCTGTCGGTTATGTCGCGTATAGCGCCGCGTAGCTTGACCACCTCGCCGTCCTCAACCACGGCTTCGCCTGTGGCGCGGACCCACCGGACCTCGTCGTCGGCGGTGATTATCCGGAGTTCCACATCGTATGGCTCGGCGTTCTCTCGGCAGTTCTCAACAGCCTGTGCGATGACATCCCTGTCCTCGGTATGGAAGAGTCCGATAGCCTCGTCGAGTGTTGGCTCGTAGTCGGGGCTGACGCCGTATATCTCGCGCGTTCCGTCGGTCCAGCGGAGTTCGTCGGTACGTGCGTCGAGTTCCCATCCGCCCGCGTCGGCGAGGCGCTCGGTATGGCTGAGGAGTTCGCGGCTTCTACGTATCCGTCGTTCGCGCTCCTTGCGTTCGGTGATGTCACGAGCAATCGCAAGAAAGAGTTCGGTGTCGCCTATCTCCGTCTTGCCGACGTTCACCTCAACGGGGAACTCGGTGCCGTCTTTGCGTCGGTGCCGTCCTTCGACGATGATAGGCTCGCCGTACTCGTACTCCCCCCGGAGTTCCTTGAGTTCGTCACGGTCTATACCGACCTCAAACTCAGAGACGTTCGCTCCGAGGAGTTCGTCAACCGTATAGCCGAGCTGCTCGGAGGTGCGACGGTTAGCCCCGACGACCTCGCCATCCTTGTCGTGCAGGATGACGTGGTCGGGCATATGGCGTATTATCGAGCGACATCTCGTTTCGGCGCGTTCGGAGCGGTATCTCTGGGCGTGTCCCACGACGCGTCGCGCGGCTATACGGTCCTCGCCCTCCCGCGTCGGCGTCTCGACGTAGTCAGCCACGCCGGAGTCAGCGGCTTCAGAGGGCGTCGTGGAGCCGTCGGAGACCAAGACGAAAGGTAGCTCGGGGGCACCGAGGCGCTCGACGAGAGAAAGGTCGCTGCCGGAGACGACGCAGTCCACCATGGTTTCCTCGACGACCGAGGGAGCTTCGTCGGAGGTTGCCGTCAGAACATCAACGTTCTCGTCCCTCAGAGGTAGATTTCCATCGACAGCCTCGGTATCCCCCGTTACCAGAACCGTTGGATATCCTCCGGATTCGAAGTCCATTTTTCCATTAGTTCAAATCCGCGTACCATAAGAGTTCCTAAGCTTAGGGCAAAGAAAGAAGTGGGTTGCGTCTACAAGCTTACCCATGGATTCTGGTGACACAGTAGGGTGGAAGACGACGGGAGACGATGCCGCGACGATATCGGCAGAGAACGCACGGAGACAGTAAGCCCATGGAACGCCCGTCCTGACATGTGTCCGACCTCCTCGAACGGTGTCGACGGTGAAACGGTTCTGTCCCTCGCGGAGAGATGCCTCGAAAACCGTCAGCGTCCGCCTGACCCCGACATGGAGCAGGTGGTGAAGGAGAAGATGAAAGAATGGGGTGAAAAGCTGGACGAACTTAACGAGAACGACCCCCTCTACCGACGCACCAAGGAAAAGTACGAGGAGCAGGTCAGACGGTGGGAGGAGCTGACGAGCGAGGGCGACGCCGAGACACGTTTCCTCGAAGCCGTCGCCGAAGGGTTCGTCGCCGAAGGGTTCTGGCTTGACGAACGGGTCCTGCGCGCCCTCAACCTCCTTCTGTTCGGCAAGCACAGCGACGCTCTCGTGGTCAATAGAAACGTCATCGAAGAAGGGACTAAGTTCGACGAAGAGACGACCTACGAGGTATCGACGCGTATCCGTAGGCTGGCACGCGAGGAGTTAGACGAGATGCGCGAGAGGAGGGACGGGATATGAGCAACAGAAAGGAGAGCCTGCTTGAAGACGCCGTCAGGTACTTCGAAGAGGGGCACGGTCACGGCTTCCTAGGTACGCCCTCCGCTCAAGAGGTACGCGAGGGTTTCTTCGACCTCGACTTCTTCGACCGACACGAGGTCATCGAGGACAAATGGGTGAAGAAGCCGTTCGCACACGTCTCGGTGCTGTACGACGACGAAAACGAGATACGGCGTTACCGTGTCACGGAGCCGGTCCTTGACGAGTTTGAAAGGTACGTCCGGCGCGACCTCGAATCCATCATACGGACCGTCCTGAGAGGCGAACGGATAGAGAGTGAAGAGGAGAAGGTCGATATATTCGAACGCGTCTTAGAGGAGGTCGTCGAAAGCCACGGAGAAGCGGTCGGTGCGGAAACGCTCCGGAAGCTCGGCTACTACTTCGAACGCGACTTCGTCGGATACGGTCCCGTCGACCCGTTGATGAACGACGACGAGATAGAGGACATCTCGTGTAACGGACACGATACGCCGGTCTTCATCTACCACCGCACTCATGGAGACCTACGGACGAATATCTCCTTCGGGAAGGACGAACTCGACAGCCTGACGGTCAGGCTCGCACAGCGCGGCGACCGGCATATATCGGTCGCTAACCCTATGGTCTCGACAACCCTTCCCGACGGCTCCCGCGCTCAGCTAACCCTCGGAAGCGATATCGGGATGCACGGCTCGAACTTCACCGTACGCAAGTTCTTCGATGAGCCGTATACCCCCGTCGACCTAGTCCGTTTCGGGACGTTCTCGGTACGCGAGATGGCATTCCTCTGGCTCGCTATCGAAAACCGTATGTCCATAATCTTCGCGGGACCGACCGCAAGCGGGAAGACTACGAGTATGAACGCCGTCTCTTTCTTCCTACCGCCCGACACCAAGGTTGTCTCGATAGAGGACGTTCCTGAGGTGTCGATTCCACACGAGAACTGGGTGTCTGAGATAACGCGTGAGTCAGGCGGGACGGGAGAGCGTGACGAGATTGGTATGTACGACCTCCTACAGGCGGCTCTGCACAAACGTCCCGAGTACCTCCTCGTCGGAGAGATACGTACGAAGCCCGAGGTCGTCCGCACGTTCTTCCAGTCAGTCTTTACAGGACACCCGGGTGCGACAACCTTCCACGCCGAGTCTGTCGAAGCCGCCATGAACCGGTTCACCAGCGAACCCCTAAGCGTGCCCGAGAGAATGATAGACGCCATCGACCTCGTTTCTGTGCAGGACCAGGTCATGGTCGGCGACGAACGCGTGCGGCGTAACCGGAATATAACCGAGGTCTTCATACCAGACGGTAGCGACGGAATAGAGACAAACCGCCTGTTCGAATGGGACCCGGGAACCGACTCGTTCGAGTCACAGCCCGACATGGCACGGTCCTCAGAGGTGCTTAGGAAGCTCGCCGACGACCGCGGATGGAGCGAGGAAAAGATAATCAAGGAGATTTCGGAGCGCGAGAGGGTTCTGTCGTACCTCGTCCAGAACAACGTAACCGACTACCGAGACGTGACCGCCGTTCTCCACGCCTTCGCACGGACACCCGAACGCGTCACGGAGAAGATACGCGACAGAAGCCTCGAACCCGAACGTCTACGCGCCGAGAACCTTGACCTATGAGCCAAAAGGAAACCGAACAGGAGACGGAGCCTTACCTTCCGCCAAGAGGTCCGCCGCCGCAAGAAGGACGGGGATACGACGGCGTTCGCGGCTACCTCAGGAGCCGACCTGACCGTTTCCGCACGTACCAGCGCAGGATGAATCGGGCGCGTATGGGTACGACCTACGACCTGTACCTCACGCGAACCGTCATCTACGCGGCGGCGGCAGGCACGGTCGGTCTTCTAGTAGGCGCGGTTGTCGGCTTCGCAGCAGTGTCCTTCGGCGTCGATATCGGTGTTACGGCGGTCGCCGTCGTCGCCTCCACGGTAGTTCCGGCGGCGGCGGTAGCGACGTACCGTTACCACCTGCCCCGTTACGTCGCCGAAAGAAGGCGTCACGAGATAGACGTGTCGCTCCCGTCGGCGGTCCTGTTCATGCACGCGCTCTCAAAGGGCGGAATGGGACCGATAGAGGTAATGGAGAAGCTGTCGGCGTCGGAGAGCGTGTACGGCGAGGCGGCTGTCGAGTTCGGTAACGTGCTTCGGGAGATGAGGATGTTCAACGACGAACTCCTCAAGGCTCTCGAAAACGCGAAGGGGCAGACACCGAGCCGGAACTTCGAGATATTCCTCGACGATATGGCGAGCGTCATAGAGTCGGGCGGCGACTTACAGGACTTCTTCGAGACGGAGAGCCGTAAACAGATACGTCAGATGAGAGAGGAGAACGAGAGTCTTCTCGAAACCCTCGACGTTCTCGCCGAGACCTACATCATACTTGTCTTCGCGGGACCTATCTTCCTCATCGTCGTCCTAATTGCGTTAAGCTTCGCGGGCGCTTCGACCCTCCTCCACACCCAAGCCGTCGCGTACGTCGTAATCCCTCTCGGTGTCATCCTGTCTTACGTCGCACTTGACCTGATGGGGAAAAGCCTCGAATGGGGCGACGAGACGCTCGAAGTTGGCGACGGTCCCGGTTCACCGCCCGACGACGAACGCACGGAAGGCTACGTGAGTAGCCGCCGGTGGACGCGTCTGAAACGGAAGCTTACGTCGCCTCTCGAGGTCATGGAGGAAAGCCCGCGGGCGTCGCTCGTTATCACGGTCCCTCTCGCCTTCGTCTTCGTCGGACTGCTCGCGTCAAGGGGTATAGTGACGCCAACCCCCACAGGCTACGCCGAGGACCCCATAGGAACGACGACGTGGCTCTTCGGAGCGCCGTTCCTGATTCCAAGCCTCGTCCTGATGACGCTACACGAGATGAAGATGGACCACAGGGAGGACATAAACCGCCGTTTCCCCGAGATGCTCGAAGCCGTCGGCGGCGCGAACGCGAACGGCGTCCGTCTAGCCAACTGTTTCGAGATGGTCGCGCGTCGGACCGGCGGGAGGCTCGCGTACCACCTCCGCCGTCTCCACAACGACGTGCAGTGGAACGGCGACATCGAGAGAAGCCTCCTCGTAACCGCGAATGAGATACGTATCCCGCGCGTCTCCAGAGCTATGAAGCTGGTCGCCGAGGGGAGTAAGTCAACCGGTAGGCTCTCATCGGTTCTCGACGCCGTCGCCGAGGAGATGGACAGCCGTTACCGGATAGACGAAAAGAGAAAGCGTGCGATGGAGACACACGTTATCGTCCTGTTCATGGGGGTCCTCGTCTACCTGTTCATCGCGGTCGTCTTCAGCCGTTTCTTCTTCGCCGAGATAGCTCAGACGGGCGAACTCGACCTTCCGGTTGTCGAGGCAGGTGTTCTTCCAGAAGACGTTCCGATAGACGGGTTCCGTACTGTCCTGTACCACTCAGCTCTGATACAGGCGGTAGGAAACAGCCTAATCATGGGTAAGCTGGTCGACAACAGAGCGGCGAGCGGTCTCAAGTACGCGAACGTCTTAGTTGTAATCGTAATGGCGGTCTTCGTAGCCCTCTGAACTCCGGCTGTCGAAGTATAGGTACAGAATTAGGACGAGTAGAACAACCTGCACCGTACCCTCAAACAGACCAACTAACGAGTACCGCACGCTTTCGGCGTACCAGACGACGCCGAGGAGTCCCGAGTACAGCAGACCGGCGAGGTAGAGTGGCTGTCTACGGAAGGAAACGAGCAGAAGCGCGACGACGGCAAAGAATCCGAGTCCCGTGAGAAGATACGGCTGAGAACCGGAGACGAAGCCGGTGTACAGACGTATGCCTCCTGGAATCGCGGCTAGAACCGCGGCTACGCCTACGACTGAGACTAGCGAACGCCGCGGTCCCACACCCATGGTATAGACTGACATCCGCCATCATATAACTCTGTCGCCGCACGGACGCGTCCCGAACCACCCTTACGGTTATATGCTGGCGGTGTGAAACGAAACTCTATGAACGACGGAGACGCACCGTTCTCCGGCGACGACGTTTCGTCGGAAGACCTCGAAAGAAAACGTAAGGAACTCGAACAGCGCGAGCGGGGGCTTGACGACTACGCCGACGAACTCGACGAACGCGACGAGGAACTCGACAAACGTGCGCGCGAACTCCGAGAGCGACGCGGCGAACTCGACGAGCGCGAAGAGAAGCTGAATCTGCGTGAGGAACGGATAGAGGAACGCGAAGCCGAACTCGACGACAGAGAGGTGGCTATCGAGGAGCGCGAGCGCGAGATTACGGAACGTTCCGACAAGCTCGACGCCAAGGAACAGACGCTCAGAGAGTACGTCGGCGACCACGTCCGCGAGTCGGTAGAGGAAGCCGTCTCAGAAGCTGTGGGGGACCGCGGCGAAAGCCGTCTTGGCGTCATCGGTAGCATCGTCCTCGGTCTAGTCGGCGTCGTTCTCATCGTCGCGGGCGTCCTGAACGGATTCGCGGACGACATAGCCGCGGTTCCGGTGGTCTTCGACAACGAGACCGCCAACCTCGGCGTAACGGTTCTCCTCGTCTTCAGCGGTCTCGCCGCGAACCTCGCCGCCGTCGCCGACTGAGCCTTAGAGATAGTGGTCGAGCGCGAACTTAGTGAACGGTATTCCGGACGCCCCTACGAGTATCGCAACAGCGCCGACGAGAAGGCTGGGTGCGAAGACGAGCTGGGAGATGATTCCGAGGAGGACGACGGCTGAGAGGGTAACTGCGACTGAGATAACGAGGTTTATACTGTCCTCCACGAACGCCTCGATACGGGGTTCATTTTCTTCTATGGCTTCGGCATTCCTCTGTATCAGCCGGTCCTGTTTCTCCAAGACAGCGTCGACCGTAACCTCATCAGTTTCGGAGTCAAGGCTCGTCGTGTCGGTCACTATACCGTCGTCAGACCGGAGTATCTCCAGCGAGCCGGTCATGAACCGGTGCGAGTAGACAAGGAGGTAGTGGAAGAAGGCGATTACTAAGACGACGATAGCGACGAAGAACATGTCGGCGGTCGATATGCTCGTCGCGCCCGAGACGTTCGAAACCGACTCGGCGACGTTCTCGCGCCGGAGGAAAAGGACCGACGCGAGAAAAATAAGGACCAGCGTCAGGACGGCGATATTCATCTTCAGTATCGTGAACGCCATACTACGCTGGTGGAGAACGACAGAGAGCTGGTCACGGATAACGGCACGTTTTTCTCTGACGAGGTCAACGCCCTTGCCACCGTCGTCACCCGAGTTGGACAGGTCGCTGACAGCACGCCGGATTGCGTTTACCGTCGGCTGTTCGACGCCATCGTCCTCTTCGTTATCCGTCATTCCTCTCCCTTTCCTTGAAACGTCTCATTTGGGTTAGAATGTGTAAGATGTCGTATTAAGCTTTCTACCCCGCAAGCGTTGACGGTAGTGGGCGCGGAGAAGTGTCCTCAGTAGCTTACGGGCGCGGAGGGATTTGAACTTCGGTCGTTCCGCTACACTCCACTCACTATTCAAATCCCTCTGCACTCACTCGTTCACAAACCTCACTCGTTGCGGGCGCGGAGGGATTTGAACCCTCGGCCATCGGATTAGAAGTCCGATGCTCTATCCGGACTGAGCTACGCGCCCTGCATGTCTTTTCGTCGGTCGCTCTAAACTGTCTTGCGGTTCTCGGTTAGTAACACGGTAGAAGTACAGCGCCCGGAGCGGGATTTGAACCCGCGTCACAACCGTGACAGGGTTGTATGATGGGCCCCTACACCATCCGGGCTTCACGCATATTCCCGTAGCGCGACCCGCTCCATAAGTCTTACTAAGTATACCGCGTCACCGATTCCGAAGCCAAATATACGCGGAGCGCCAAACGCGCCCATGGAACTATCCGACGACGACTACGCGCTCGTCGAGGACGAACTCGGCCGTCCGCCCAACCGCATCGAGGAGGCGCTCTTCGTCAACCTGTGGAGCGAACACTGTGCCTACCGGTCGTCGCGTCCGGTCATCGCCGACCTGCCGACCGAAGGCGACAACGTTGTGATAGGTCCGGGTGACGACGCCGCTGTTGTCGAGTTTGAGGACGACGACGTTCTCGCGGTCGGAATGGAGAGCCATAACCATCCGTCGTACGTTGACCCGTATGACGGCGCGGCGACGGGTGTCGGCGGCATCGTCCGCGACATCCTCTCGATGGGCGCGCGTCCTATCGCCCTGCTCGACACCATCTACTTCGGAGACTTTGACCGCCAGAAGTCGCGTTACCTCTTCGAAGGCGTCGTCGAGGGAATCGCCGACTACGGCAACTCGATAGGCGTCCCGACGGTCGGCGGACAGACCTACTTCGACGAGTCTTACAACGGAAATCCGCTCGTCAACGTCGTCTGTGTCGGTCTCGCAAAGGAAGACAAACTCCTGACCGCTGACCTGAAGGAGGAAGGAAACACGCTCGTCCTCGTCGGCGCGGCGAGTGGACGCGACGGACTCGGGGGCGCGTCGTTCGCAAGCGAGGACCTGAGCGAGGACGCCGAGAGCGAAGACCGTCCCGCGGTACAGGTCGGCGACCCGTACACCGAGAAACTGCTTATCGACGCGACGATGGAGATACGCCAGTACGCCCGCGCCGCCCGCGACCTAGGCGCGGCGGGACTGTCGGGTGCGTCGAGCGAGATGGCGGCGAAGGGCGACAAGGGCGCGCATCTCGTGCTTGACGATGTCCATCTCCGCGAGCCGCTCAACGCGCTCGAAATCCTTCTGAGCGAGTCTCAAGAACGTATGCTGTTCGAGGTCGAACCCGACGATGTTGACCACGTTCTCGAAATCGCCGAAAGGTACGACCTCGAAGCCAGCGTCGTCGGTGAGGTTACCGACGGACGTTTCGTCGCCGAACACGAGGGCGAGACTGTCGTTGACCTGCCGCCCGAGTTCCTCGCGGACGGAGCGCCGACGCATGACCTTGAACGTGAGGAACCCGACGAAACCGAACCACCCGCGCCGTACGAACCGACGCGCGAGGGCGTCCTTGCCGCTCTCGCTGACCCTAACAACGCCTCGAAGGAATGGGTCTACAGACAGTACGACCACGAGGTACAGACGCGGACGGTCGTAAAGCCCGGCGACGACGCGGCGTTACTCCATGTCGGTGACAGTGGACTCGCCCTTTCCGCGGGATGTGACTCCGAGCGCGTCTCAGCACGTCCGTACAGCGGAGGCTACGAGACGGTCGTTGAGAACGTCGCCAACCTTGCCGCTAAGGGTGCGCGCCCGCTCGCCTTCGTCAACTGCCTCAACTTCGGAAACCCCGAGCGTCCGTCGGTATACGGCGAGTTCGAGGACGCCGTCGAGGGCATGGGCGACGCCGCCGCTGATATCGGCGTACCCATCGTTGGCGGAAACGTATCGCTCTACAACGAGAGCGAGGAGTTCGGAACGGCGGTCAATCCGACACCGAGCGTCGCTGCGCTGGGGATTGCCGACTCACCCGACGCCCCACGCGCGTCCGTTGACGACGTTCTTGTCGGGACGCCGCTTCTCCTCCTTGACGCGACCGATGACGCCACGGCGTTACACGAGGTCGCCGACGATATCGCCGAAAACGCCGACGCCGCCCACGACGTTTCGACGGGCGGACTCGCCGTCGCTCTCGCCGAGATGGTGGGCGATAACGGCGTGCGCGCAACCGTCGCGGACGACGAACTCTTCAACGCCGAACCCGGGCGCGTCGTCGTCGCGGGCGAAGCCGACGACTTCGGCGGAGCGTACGACGTTGAGCGGATAGGCGAGGTCGCCGACGACGGTCTGACGGTTGAGCTAGACGACGGTGCCCTCGAACTCGGACGCGACGAGATAGAAGAGGCGCGCGGCGCGCTTGAAGACGTTATGTGAGACGTTCTTCTTCGGCAAGCGAACTTATCCGGTTACGTATACCGTCCGAATCTTCGAGGAACTTGAGCGTCATTATGTTATCATCTTCGTCGTTGAACAGTCCGACGTGTCCGAATCTACCGTGACGGTCGTGTTTTATTTTGTCCACATCGTCGTAGGCGACCGCCGTATGGTTGGCTCCGGCGCTCTTCTCGACGTGGTCGTTATAGATTTCGTATCTGGTCCTATCGTACCTGAGATACACTAGGCCTGCGTAAGCCGCGACCGGCGTCCCGAGAGCAGCGCCGAAGATTACGACCGTACCGAGCAAGGACGGTTCGACGACCATCGAGACCAAGACGGTGACGAGTAGCGCAGGAATGGCGAGGAAGAAAGCGACTAACGCGAAAAAGAGCCTGAAGCTACTCAGAGCGGCTTTGGGTGACGGTTCGGTGACTACGACGGGGGAGCCTGTCGTCACGCCGCCCGACCTCTCGATAAGTTCCTCGTACAGCTCTTCCGGCTTCTCGACGTACCGGATGCGCATATCCTCCGTTACGCCTTCGTCGTCGTCCACGTCCTCGTTGATACGTACGGTTCCCACCCCAAGGAGGCGCTGAAGCCCGGACCGCGTTAGATGCACGTCTTCGGTTTCGTCGTGACTGAGCTGGTTCTTCCCGCCCAGAATACCTTTCCTCTCTATGACGGCGTCCTTGGTGATTTCGTACCGGCGGTTCCTGTAATGCGCGACGGAGAGGAGGGTGGCGACGAGGACTGTTGCGACTAAGACGCCCGTTGCGACGGTCACGGCTAACTCGACGAGTCCTCCCGCGAAGCCTAACGAACCGGCGAGGTCTATCGCGCGCTGAGGAGCTATCAGCGCCATCACGACCGCGAAAGCCGCGAGTGTGACGCCTAGGAGCGCGGCGCGCCAGACGACGCTTGGCAGGACCTTCGTTGCGGGTGAGTTGTAGGTATCCGACCCCGCGTCTATGCGCCCTCCTCCCGCGCCTACGGATGCGTTCTGGTCAATGCTACCCATTCGTCCGAGTATCCTCGTCCTCTTTCTATAAAGTTACGGCAAAACCGTTATTACGCCCGTAAAGTTAGTTAACGGAGATGCTCGGGCGTCTGATGATTCTCGTCATCCCGCTGGCTCTCGGTATGGGGTTTGTCGCCGGAGGAAGCCATACGTACGTCGCCCAGACCGAGGCGGTCGAGTCGGCGGAGCCAATCGAGGTCGAGGTTCTCGATACCGAGATAGAGCGCGAGCGCCGTTCGAGCGACTCGGGACCGCGTTACAGGTATACGCCCGTCGTTGAGTACAGGTACGAGATAGACGGCGAGACGTACGTCGACGACACCGTCTACCCCGCGGGCATTTCGGAGAGCCAGAACAGTCGGTCTGCGGCGGAGGAAGAGATATCCCGGTTCGAACCCGAGGAGACGGCGATGGGATTCGCCGACCCTGACAACCCCGAAACGTCGTACCTCATCGATATGTCCGTCGATGAGATAACCACCCGAAGCACGGTCTTCGTCGGCATCGGCGCGCTCGTCCTACTTGGCGCGCTCTACGTCAACTTCCGCTGGGCGGCACGTATCGAGAAGTAGAAACGTGGGTTATTTGCCGTTTGACCTTCGAGGGGATTACATGGGATTCGAAGAAGGTGACAAGGTAATCTTCAGGGATGAGTACCACGAGAAGGACGGCGAAGAAGGCGAAATCGTACAGGTCAGCGAGACGATGTTCGGCGACGAGAGCTACACCGTCGAGGTCGAGGACGAGACGATAGGCGGACTCGGCGAAGACCAGTTAGAGGCGGTCGAGGACTAGGTTTCGGCGCCGGTTTCGTCCGACTCCTTTTCGACGCGGAATATCTCCGACGCGCTCCGGAGGGTGTCGTAGTCCTCCGCCTGTGCCGCGTTCTTCAACGCCTCGGTCGGCGTCGAAAGTAGCTGACTCACCAACGAACTCGTCAGGTCGTCGATTATCTCGCGCTCGCGGGCGTCGAGGCTACGTCCGCCTGTTTCGAGCTTACGGAACGCCTCGCGCGTCTCCTCCTGACGTATATCCTCAGCACGCGAGTAGATTTCAGACAGCATCTCCATCGCACGCTCTTCCTTTATCTTGTCTTGGAGAACGTCTATCTCGTCTTGGACCATCTCCTCGACCTTTTCGGCGGCACGTTCGCGGTCACGGACTGACGAGTCGCTTATCTCGGCGAGGTCGTCTATGTCGACGAGTTCAACGCCGTCCGCATCCGCCGCGTCCTCGTCGACGTCACGCGGATTAGCGAGGTCGAGTACGACGAGGTCGTGTCCACGAAGGTCGGCTCCGTCGAAGATGAGATGTGGCGCTCCGGTCGCGGTCACGACGACATCCGTCTCGTCGAGGTGCGAGGTTATCTCGCCGAAACGGACGGGTTCGCCGCCTATCTCGTCAGCGAGCCGCGCCGCGTTGTCGTACGTCCGGTTAGCGACGAGTATCTCGTCGTACCCCGCGTCGCGGTCGGCGAGCGAACGGGCGACGAGTTCACCCATCTCGCCCGCTCCGACAACGACCACCTTGACGCCTTCGAGGCATCCGAGCCTGTCGCGCGCGACCTCGACCGCGGCACTCCCCATCGAAGCGTTACCCTCGTTTATTGCGGTTTCGTCGCGTGCCCTCTCGCCGAGATGAACTGCCTTCAGAACCGTCGTGTTGAGTACGCCGTCAAGCGCACCGTCGTCAGACGCTTCGTGGTAGGCGTCACGCATCTGTCCGAGTATCTCGTCCTCTCCGACGACCATGCTTTCGAGACCGGCGGCGAGACGCATTAGATGACGCGCAGCGTCTGCGTGCCGGACGTACCGCTCGGTCCCCTCACGCACGCCGAGATAGTCGGCGAGTTCTTCGAGAACGACGGGTCCGGTGCCTGAGACGTAGAACTCGGCGCGGTTACACGTCTGAAGGACGTAAGCCTCGTCCGCGCCTGCTTCAAGGAGACGGTCACGTATCTCTTCCGCCGACGGCTTACACAGCCTTTCGAGGTCGCTGAGTTCGGCACGTTTGTGCGTAACCAGAAGACCGTGTATCCCTTCCATGAATTACAAAGGTATCAGAGAGGTCACTACATCTATCCGCCTGTTCAACTGCGACATACCGAGATATTACGTGTGTCGTATTTTAAACCTGTCGAAGGTTTGGCGCTCTAAGGAAGGGTTTAATACCGATGCGTTCCCCCATATCCGCCAATGATACCACGTCTTCTCAGTCTTCTGGAGCCGCCCGACTTCATATCGCTGATGAACGCCGGATTCGGGTTTATTGCGCTTATCGCGGTGGCATACGGCGACTTCATCGTCGCAGGAAGCCTGATTCTCGTAGGAGCTATCGCCGACGGTCTCGACGGAATCATCGCCCGACGTACTGTTTCGAGTGACCTCGGCGTTCAGATAGACTCGCTCGGTGACATCGTCTCTTTCGGGATAGCGCCCGCGTTTCTCGCACATTACGTCGCACGCGACACGTCGCTCGTCCTGTCGCTCGTCCCCATCGTATTCGTTCTCGCCGCCATTGTCCGTCTCGCGGGCTACAACGTCCGTGACGTGGAAGCGCCCGGATTTACCGGCGTTCCTTCGACCTTCGCGGGCGTCGGAGTCGTCGTCCTTTTCATGTCGGGCGTCCCCGAACTCTTGGGCGCGGAGGGTCTTGTACTCGTGACCGTCACGGTCATACTCGCGTACATGATGCTCGTCGAAATACCGTATCCGGAGATACGTGAGAAACACGCAGTCGGCGCAGGCGCGGTCGTCGCCCTCACAGTACTGTTCCCCGAAGCGTACGACGGCGTCCTGCCCAAGGTTCTTCTCGTCGCCCTCGCCGCGTACCTCGTCTTCGCTCCGCGTTACTACCGGTAACGTCGCCTCGTCTGTTGGTTATCCGTCGTAGAAAGAACCGAAAGCCGCGTAACCCCAGACTGCTCAGATTACGCGGTTCTGGAGGTAGTCGAGGTGCTTTGCGTTGAAGACTATCTTCACCGTGTCGCTCTCGGGCGTTCCGATACAGGTCAGGCGGACGTCGCGGTCCTCAACCTCGTCGTCGCTCAGAATCTGCTGCATATCCATATCCATCTCGCCGTCGATGATGATACCGGCGCAGTTAGCGCACGCACCAGCACGGCACGAGAAGGGCCAGTCGAAGCCTTCGCGCTCGGCGGCTTCGAGTATGTACTCGCCCTCGAAGACCTCAAGTTCGCCGTACTCTTCTTCAGTCAGGTCCATGTCAGCCGCCTTCTTGAAGTTTTCTTCGTCGTACAGGTCCCAGCCGTTGTCCTCGATAACGTCGTAATCTAGGTACTCTACTGTTGGCATGATGCAACGTTCTACCCGTGGGGGCTTAGAACTTTTTATCTTACCATTCAGTTCACTAACTATGATGGGAGTGCATTGGGACAGGTTTATCGGGAAGTAGGACCACGACGCAGGTATGCTCTGGACGGCGGAACACGCCCCCGAAGACTTCGACGACCTGCCGCAGGACGAGGTGGCGCGTCTCCTACCGCGCGCTTCGGAGAGCGGGCTTAACGTCGTCCTCCACGGTCCGCGCGGCGCGGGGAAGACGGCGGCGGCGCGCCTGTTTGGCGAAGACCCCTACGTCCTCAACGCCTCCGACTTCTTCGGCATGACCAAGAGCGAGATTGCCGAGGACCCGCGTTTCCGTGGCTTCATCACCGCCAAACGGAAACGCGAGATGTCGAAGGCGGACATGATTAACCACGTCCTCAAGGAAGTCGCATCGCATTCCTCCGTCGGCGAAGGACGCCGAACGGTCGTCATCGACAACGCCGAGGAGACGCGACGCGACTTCCAACAGGCTCTCCGGCGCGTCGTCGAACGTTTCTCCAGCCGGTGCAGGTTCGTCCTGACGACGAGGTCGCTGTCCGCCCTGATTCCCGCGATACGTTCGCGCGCCCTTCCGGTCGCCGTCCGTCAGGCAACGAAAGAGGAACGCGTCGAGGCGTTGCGCCGTATAGTCGAGCGCGAGAATATCGAGACGGACGAAGCGGGCGTCGAGTTCGTCGCCG
>JAQZCZ010000055.1 GCA_028751095.1 Euryarchaeota archaeon Ods01
AGAAGAGCGAGTTCGTCATCAAACTCAAGCAGAGCCTTACGGTCTTCTTCATTGAGGTCTTCCGACTCTTCTATTCGCTCACAGAGGTTTCTGAGGTTTTTGCGCCGCTTCTCGGTTCCAGTCATTGTAACAACATTAATATAAGTTCGGAGTTAAAGGTTTGGCTAGTGTCCCACCCTCGGCGTCCCAAACTACCGTACTTTGAAACGGACCCCTCTACGCAGATACCGACACGTATTCGCCTGCTATGGGCACGGACTTTCGGGGAACCCATCCTTACAGGCTCTCTGTCGTATCCGTTTCCTCCAGATACGTTTCCACGAGAATCCTCTGACCCTCTCGGAGATGTTCGTGTAGCGTCGATGGAGCTAGGTCAAGCATCTCCGCTACTTCTTCCGCGGTACTCTTACGAGGCCAGTTGAAGTATCCTGCCTTGAACGCCGTAGTCAAGACTTCGTCCTGTCTCTGTGTGAGGCGGTCGTCCACCGCGCCACGGAACCTTCCGATGGACTGGTACGGCGTATTCGTGTTTTTCTTACTCACCAGCTTGGTATCCTCAAAGTCCTTTTTGATTGCTTCGAAGACTGAGTGAATGTTGACGCTAGGAGGCATCTGAACCTTCAGATTCCCCACTCCGTCGTCGATGAAGAAGTCCACAGGTCCTGCGGTTGCTTCTACCACATCTAGTAGGATTGAGGAGTCGGAAACGTGGCACTGAAATAGGATGTCCTCGCCGCTATCGTCCATGACTTGGTACTTCTCCACCCCTTCCCTCTCTGCCAGAAACCCCATTAACTCCTCTGAGGAGTGGTACGAGATGGTCAGATAACAGGCGATACTCCCTCCGGAGTTGAGGTGGACGCCGTTGACTTGGACCCGGCATCCGTGTCGCGCGGACAGGTCGACGAGTACGTCGTTTTTATCTCTAATCTCCATCTCTATCTCTACCACCGAATCCGTGTTAACCAGCTCGCGTGTCTGAAGCGAGTCGATGGCGTTACCCACGGCAGCCCCGACTTCCAGCAGGGTCGAACGTTCTCGGTCGGTTAGCTCGATTTCTTCGTCTGAAAATAGAACTATACCGCCGCGAACCCTGTTCTGGTACTCGGCTGGAACTACCACCGCCGTCTTGAACACGCGGCTCACCGAAGCGTCTCGGCTGAGTCTCCCTATGCTCCCGTCTTCGTTCCCTGTCGAAGACGTGGCGACGACCCGTTTTTCCTCCAACGCTTCCTTCAGTGGGTCGCCGGAGGATAGGGGAACCGAACCGGTGTCTATGCTTCTGTCGACCCCCGAGTCGGGTATAAACTCTTCCTCCGCATACTTCCCGAAGATGACGTTTTTGTAGGGGAGGTCTTCGACTAACTCTCGACAGATAGCCTGTCCGAGTTCCTCAGTCGACTCAGACCGTATCACTGCGCGGTTGGCGGACCGCGTTATCTTGCTCAGGTGAGACAGACGTTCGAGTTCTTTCACCCTCTTCCGAACTGAGGTGTTTGACTCAGCGGTTTTGAGTCCTCTCCTGAGTTCCTCTATCTCATCTGACCTGACCTCTTCTGTCGTCCCCTTCTGGATACTCTCGTCGTCGCTTTCATGGCGAGGTACTCCTGAGTTTCTTCGTCCATTTCATCCCTAAACAGGAGTTCCTCGACGGTCGACACCAGTTCGTCCTTGCTGACGGGCTTACTCAGGTACTCGTCGAACTCAAGTTCGGTGATATTCTGGTTGGGTTTGACTGCCGTCAGCATCGATACCATACAGTCGATGTCCTTGTCTCGGATACGCTCTAGTACCTCGTCCCCGGGGAGGTTAGGCATACGTCGGTCAAGAAGAACGACGCCCACCTCGTCACTAATCTGTTCCAAAGCCTCGCGTCCGCTGTACGCGGTGCGCACATTGTAGTCGTCCTCTAGCCACATAGAATAGGTGTCAGCGACCGCCTCGTCGTCATCGACAATTAGGACTATGGACTCAGAACCTTCGTCCGCTGTATCACCGTTAGACATTAGACCCTGTTTATTAGGCTCAATCGTCTTATAACTATTCCCGTATAGGTCAGTAAAGTGCCTCAGATATATAGCTGAACACTAGTAGAACACTTCAAATGTGCGCCTATACGCCACTTTCTTATACTTTCATCCAAGCGCTCCCCCGTGCCCGAGGTTCGGCTTAGGTATGAGATAGCGCCGCGCTTAACCTACCGAGACGCTGTCTGTTCCTTGATGACTTCGGCGAGTGTACTCCTCGGTGAGTATCTCGGAAATGCCGGACGAACCTCCGACCGTTTCCTACTATGCGGGAGGTTAGTTCTCGGTCGGTCACTATGCCGACGGGCGCGTCCCCGTTCGTTACTACCACGCTATTTCTTCTTCCTCCAGCCTCGAAGTAGACCCCGAACCCGTGTATCCGCCCTATCTAACGGCCTCACTACGTGCTAAGTCTCATATAAATCTGTAACACAGTTGCATATTCCGTTCCGGTCCCTCCTCTGGCTTGGATTACTACATAACCGCTATGGCTTCTGCTATCAAGCCCGGGATAATCTTGGATATCTCTGAGGATATCAGTTCAACCTCGATTTCGTCTCCACTATCGTCTGTCTCATCTTCCGTTCCGGCATATACGTCCATTTCTTCCATATTCATGTTCCTGTCCGTCTCGTTCAGGAGACCTTCGCCGATAGCTACCGAGTCAGCGCTACCGTTGGTGACGACGACTTCGTACCTCTCGTTCTCGGGGTTCGTGGAGAGTTCTACCTTTTCTGACATGTATCCTGGAAGGTCGCTGACGTAGTCCTCGTCTACCACTTCTCCGCCACCTATGAGCTGGACCTTCGTGCTTCCCCGACGGATTCCGGTGTTCATAACCTCGACTCCAACGTCTACTTCATCCGGTTCGTTGGTCGTCAGACTTGCCTCGGTCTTTTCGTCGAAGGTCGGTGGTTTATATCCGAGTCCGGAAGCTCCTCCGACCGAGGTCGCGCCCATGGTTTCGACGGTCACCTGCGCATGGTCTGCCGTGTCCTCGCTCGATACCAGCGCGGTGTAGCTACCGGCGTCGCCTTCTGTCGTCACCCATTCGAAGGTAACCTCGGTTTCCTCGCCTGCGTCTAACTGTTCGGAGGTGACGTCACGCATCTCACCGTCGAGTTCGAGGTCTACCGTCTGTGACCCGTCCTCGTTTCCTTGGTTGACGACAGTCGCATCGACAGACAGGCTATCGCCCTCGACGACAGGGCTGTTCGTGTCGTCAACGGTGACGACGAACTCGGGTTCATCGTCGTCGCCGTTCGGACCTTCTCCGTCATCCTCCACCTCGAAGCTCTCCTCGCCCGTTGCCACGTCGGCGTTATCTGCGTCGGCGGTTACCGTAGCCTCGTAGCTGTCGGCTTCCGTGAGGCTACCGACATCGAAGACGAAGTCGGCTTCCTCACCTTCGAGTGTCGCCGTGTCATCGGTTTCGGAGAAGACCGTTCCTGCATCGTCGCCGGTGATTTCGAGGCTAACCTCTAGACCCTCGGTTTCTACCCCATTGGTTTCCTCGACAGGTATCTCGACCTCTCCGTAGTCATGCGGCGGTTCGGCGTCGGGGAACTCGTCTCCGAACTCGTTCACGCGGAGGTTAGCCCATTCTCGGAGTATCGCGGTTCCATTGTCGCCCACGGCTATATGCGGACCGCTCTCGGTTACTCCTTGGAGGTTATTTCCGGTGTCCGTATTCCCCTCGTCCCACGTACCTTCATCAAGATGGAAGACGCCGCCGCCGTCACCGACAGCGAAGCCGGTGTCTCCTTCACACGGACAGATTACGATACCGTTCAGTGTCTGTGAGTCTCCGGAGACATCCTCATCCTCCCAGTCGGTCCCGTCGTAGCTAAAGACGGTTTCGGTGTCTGTACTCACCCAGACGTCGTCCTCGGCGTTACTGTCAACGTCCGTGAACGACAGCGACGTATCCTGTATCCCAATATCGTTCCAGGTTTCGCCGTCATCGGTGGCAAAGACGTTCTGGTTCTCGTCAACGGCGTGTCCCGCACGCTCGTCGTGGAAATCGACGCCGGTCAGCGCGTCACCGCCCCCGGGTTCGTTACCCGTGTCCCATTCGTCGCCGTTGTTGAACGTATGGTGAATCTCACCGGCGTCATCGACGATATAGACCGAACCGTCGCCCGCATCTCCCGTGACCGCCACGTCGTTGAAGTTGTTCGTCACGCCCTCGTCAGTATCCGAATGGTCCGTCGTCGTATCTGTAGTCACGTCGTATTCTCCTATAGCCCCGCTTACTCCGACGAACCAGACGGCGTTACCGTCGTCAGTAACGCCGATTCCGCGAAGGTCGTTGCTATCGCCCTCGGGTCCGTCCTCAAGGACGACCTGCCAGTCACCGTCTTCCGTCCGGTTCAAAAGATACCCTTCGTCACCGACCGCATACGCGCCGTCGGAGGCGTGGACCACGTCGTTCAGGTTGTCGTCAGTAGGTGTCGTTTCCGAAGTCCAGTCAGCCGCGCCTGCTACTCCACATCCTGCCGCCAGTAGTACCGCCAGTGTTACTACAAGCGGTACCCCTAATCTGAATGCGGATTTTTTGTACATGATTTAGTATAATAGAACTGTGCTGGATAGTCTCCGCGCCTAACTACTTTTCCGATACTGACCGACACCGAACTCGTTAGGAAGTCGAGTGTAGCAAACGTCCGACTTCTATACGACGGCAACGGTTTACCGAAACCCGTTTCTCCGAATCGACCTTGTCGTGGATAGCAGATAGTTTGGGTAGATGTTTAAATCAAACTCGTTCGGGATAGCGGATGACTCGGATACGGGAAAGTGTAGTATACTTAGCTTCTGAGAGAACTGACTCGTCTTCCATAGTTCGCCGAGAATCTACCGCCGTCACCGAGCCTTGGGCACCGAGCCGTCACCGAAGCGTCTAAATCCATAACGCCTGTATAACGACGTGATGCTCGGTCACCTGCTTTTCATCGCTGTCCCGGATTTCTTCAGCGGAACCACGAAACGCCGGTACATCAAAAGTATCCATGACGAGAACCTGAAGAGGCTTAGGAACGACGAACCCGTCTACCTCCCCGACGCTGGAAAAGCCGAGGAGAGCCTCTCCGGTCGTACCCAAGAGTATCACGAGTATCTAAAGGAAGAAATCCAAAAGCACGGGGACAGGATACGAACTACCGACTCGGGAGCGGAGCTGTACCGCCTGCCTGAAGATGTCCGTCGTGATGTCGTGGAACTCACCGAGAGAACATCGGCGAAGCTCAAACGACAGAACAGGAAGGTCTATATCGCCACCTTCGTAATCGGTGTCCTCGTCTTTGGACCTCTCATCAGCTTCATGTCCCTGATTCTGTGACCGGCGGACGGAATCCCTCTCTACTCAGTACTCGCGGTGTAGCGTGCTTCCACAGCTACAGACGTATTCGGTGACACCGTCCGACCTCTCGCGTTTCTCGTCAAACTCCGAGAGCGACGAGTAACCGTTTCCGCATCTACACAGGAGGGCTTCGAAACGGTGACCGCATTCGGGACAGACGTATCCGGTGGCGGCTCCGCTTCCCCCGCCGGCTATGTCGAAGCCGTCTACGGCTATCTTCGGCTCGTATTCGCATGCGGGACAGACGAAGCTGTCTTCCGTAACGGCGTTCCTGAGCCACCGCACCATATCGCCTATCATCCCTCAGTCGCCGCTTACCTGTGAGGCTATCTCGCTCAGGAAGCTGTCGTAGTCGCGTGTCTGGAGGTAGACCGTTCCTGGACCGGTGAACGTCATCACGAACCCCTCGCCGCTCAGCATTGTCTTCTTTATTCCCCCCACGCGGTGCGTATCGAAGCTCACCGACTCCTCCCACGCGACCGAGTGTCCGGCGTCGACGGTTACCTCCTCCCCTCTCTCTAGCTCCCTCTCGACGATACCCCCGTAGCTACCCACGAACAGGTCGCCGGTTCCCGAGGCTTCGAGGAAGTAAAGCCCCTTACCTCCGAGTAGCGAGTCCATGCCACCCGAGACCGAGTCGGTTTCGACCCCGGGTCCGTTGGCGACGTAAGAACCCGACTGGAGACGGACCGACTCACCGTTCAGGCTTATTACCTCCATGTCTCCTGGCTGTGTGTGCGCGAAACGGACCGTCTCGCCGTTCGCCGTCGCGGTGAACGTGTTACGGAAGACCTGCTCGTCTGTCAGGACGGAGTCCTTGACTGACGAAAGCAAGCCGCCTGAGCTACCCTGCGTCTCCATCTCGACGTTTCCGCTGTACGAGACCATCGAACCTCCTTCGACCGTCAGCTCGTCGCCGTTATCGAGGTGTGCCGTCGTCAGCGTGTACGACGGGTCGTGAGTGAACTCGTACTCCATTTTACCGACAAAAACGGACATCAAATATGAATCTACCGGTGACGGAAACACTGCGTTATGTAAAATACGTTTTTCACCTTACGTCAGTTACTTTACCCCCACTCCCATAGGTAGAAATGCAGGGAGGAGCCGAACCGAACTCCCGTCCATGGAGCCGGATTCGGAGCCATCTAGCCATAACCCCGTCCACGACCGGAGAACCTACGCCTCCCTGCGTCCCCTTACCCACCCGCTGCCGGTATCCCTCCCCACCTTTTTCGACCCTCTACTTTCGGACGCACCCGTCGGATTTATATCGGAGCGCCGTTATGAACCACCAACAGATGGCGCAGAAACAGACCTTCGTGAGTAGACCGATGACCGTAGACCGTCGGGGGGTGTCCGGCTGATGTTCTCCTCCTTCCCAGGCGGAGCCATGGGATTTGTCGCCGTTCTCATCTTTGCCCTCGCTATCGCGGTCCTATACGCGAGAAGGAAGCTCTGACTCGGCTACAGGTCCTGCTTGATATCGCGGTCCTCAAGCGTCGCCGCCATCTCCTCGTCTAGCTCTTCGAGTATCGATTCCGCCTCCATCTGCCTGTCCTTCTCCAACAGAAGTTCGAGCATCGAGACGGATATCTCGACGACCTGTTCCTTCGAGACTTGGTCATCGAGCTTCACCGTGTAGTCCCCCAAGCTCTCGTCCGAAACGGTCGCCTGTACGTCAATCTCGTCCTGCAGGCTCTCTATCTTGTTCTCGACCTTCTCCGAGAGCTCTATCTCTGTCATCTGTAACAGCTTTTCTGCCGGTAGTCCATAATACTACCCCTCCTCGTCCGTACCCGACCGCACCGGGCGTACCTCGATAACGTCGGGAGGTCGGACCGTCTTCCCGTCCACCTTCTCCGCCGTCTTTGACAGACGTGCGCTCAGCGACTCGAACCTGTCGGCTATCTCGTCGCCAAGAACCGGCACGCCGCCCGCCTTCCGCGCAACCTCGCCGCTCTTTCCCGCGGCATCGCGTAGACGGGTTTCGAGCCTCTCTGACCTCTCTTCGAGCGCCTTCATCGCCTCCATAGCCTCCGCGAACTCGTCGGCGAGCGCGTCGTAGTCGGCGTCCTCGTCGGCGGCTTCTAGCTCCTCGCTCATCTCGCGCAGACTCTCGTTAAGGCGCTCGGTCTCGTCCTTCCAGTCGTGGAGTTCGTCGTCGAGGTCGCGGACCGTCGACTCGAACTTCTCGGCTCCGGCGACGTTACCCGCTACGAGGTCCCAGACGGAGCCTTTGAGCGGCACGCTCGTCTCCTTCGACCGGTCTATCAGCGCAACCACCGAGTCGAGTGCGCGGACGGTCGGCTCGACGGCGTCTTCGAGTTCTTCCATGTACGTTGGTCGTCGCCGCGTCGGATATACGTGACGACCCTATGGGCGGTTTTCCCACGAAGGTGCGGGACCGTACAGGCGGGCGTCGGCGTCCTCGGCGTAGGGCATTCTGTCGGGAACCTCAACGAGTTCGACGTACATTCCCCACGACGTACGGAAGAAAACGTAACGTAGCCCCTCCGTAGGACCCGACCCGTTCGTCCGTGGTTCGTCCAGAACCGTCGCGTCGTCGCGTTCTTCGATAGCCTCGGCGGCTTCGTCGACATCCTCGACCTGTAAGGCGATATGTGTCGCCCCTACGTCCGAGAGACGGGGCATGTCCTCGTCTTGCCCGGGCGCGTTCCACTCGAACAGTTCGAGGTTGGTAGTCGGTCCGCACCGGAGCATGGCGAGCGAGGCGGTCGCGTCGGGGTGTACGTCGAGCCTCCTCTCGACCGTCTCGTCGCCTCCGAAGGGACCCTTGCGGTACAGCTCCTCTGCGCCTATACAGTCGACGAAGAACTCGACCGCCTCGTCTAACTCCGGAACAGTGACCCCCACGTGGTGTACGTTGGTCGCTGTAGGAACCGTCATACTTCACGCGAGGGACGCGCCCCAAAAACGTTTACTGAGTCTCCGAGGCTGAGGTGCGTAAATCGGGCGTCGTCACCTTCTCGTCCACCACCGTCTCTCCGTGGCGGCGCGCCCACCAGACGACGGCGACGGTTCCGACGACGACCGCCGCGCCGCCGAGAACGCCGCCCTCGGGACCGAAACCGCCGCCCGTTGCCGCCTCCGGACCGACCGCCTCGGTCTCGACAACCGTGACGGGTATATCGAGACCGCTTACCTCGAAGCCGTAGACGGAGCCTTTGAACAGGTTCCACGTCACGTGGAATCCAACGGCGACACCGAGTTCGCCCGTCAGGACGTAGCTGACCGCGAGAAGGACGCCTGCAAGGGTTATGACGGCGGCGGATGCGACCGTAGCACCCGGGTTTCCGAGGTGGAGGACGCCGAACAGGACCGACGAGACGGCGACCGCTCCGCCGACAGCGACACCTTCGCCGTAACCCCGAAGCCCTTCGCCGAGGTTGGTCAGTAGCCAGCCGCGGAACAGGACTTCCTCGTAGACTCCGACGAGGACGAAGACGACGACTATTCCCACGAAGGCGGCGACGAAAGAGCCGTCGGAGACCGCGAATCCCGTCACGTCGTACCATCCTGCGGCGACACCGACGACGAAGATTAACGTCGGCAGGACCGCGCCGAGAGCGAGACCGAAGCCGAGGTCCTTCCACCAGCGCCCGTCGACGCGAAGTCCGTAGTCCGATGGGCGGCGGCGGTCGACGTACCGTGCGACTATCCAGAGTGCGAAGACAAAACCGACCGCCGAGACGCCGAGAAGTGAGGCGAGACCCCAGAACTCAAGGAAGAACTCCTCGTCTGCACCCGCTTCGACGGTGACACGTGCGGCTACCGACAGGAAGACGGTTAGTACGACGGCGAAGACGACCGCCGCGGCGACGAGACGCCACGGCGTCCGTAGGCGTCTCTCATCGTCGTTCCAGAAGACTGAGCGGATTCTACCGGGCGTCGACATACCGGCTAATGGTACGCCTCCGACTTAACGTCCCCGCCGAAAGGTGGTACGACGGTCGGTTACGTTACTCGTCTTCCCCGTCCGACACGTCTATCCGGTCGTTCTCGTCGGGTTCGACGACGTGTATCTCTCCGAAGCTACCGTCTTCCTCTTCGAGTTCGAGCGTCCTGTCGTAGCCCTCCATCTCCTCGGCGGCTTCGTCGTCGAAGCCTGTGTCGAAGCTGTACGTCTCTAGCTCGTGGGCGTGCGTGATGCCGTCGACATCAGGGTCGTTCTCGGCGACGTGCGCAACCACGCGTGGGTCGTCGGTGTCAACCTTCTCGGCTTCTACGACGTAGCCGTCAGCGCCCGCGAACTCAGCGCGGGACGCCTCGGACGTGTCGAAGCTGTGGTCGTACTCCTCGCCGTCGTAGCCGTTATCGACCGCCTCGACGGGGACGTGGTAGTAGTCGGCGTCACCGTCGTACGAGTCGACACGTGCATCGGTTTCCTCGGCTTCTATCTCTGCCGAGGCTACACCGAAGGTCGCCTCTCCACCGACCTCAAAGATGTCGTCGTCTGAGTCGACGTCGGTAATCTCTATGTCTACGAACTCTATGCCTTCCGTCTCAACTTCGTCCGTGTCGGGTGCTCCGGCGGCGGACGTAGCGACAGCCGCTACGCCGACGACGAAGAACGCACCGAGCGCGAACGCGAGTGCTTTCTGTCCTATGTTCATACTTTCCTCGGAAGCCGTCTTTCCCGCGCGGCTTCCGGTCGTTGCTTACGTGAAACACCATAAGGGCGTTTCTTGGAACGGCTTGGAAAACGTCAGACGCAGGACTGCGACGCCGTTTTCGCCGCGGAGACGCGCCGTTAAGCCGGGGTTAACCAAATTACAACTCCACAAGCTCCGAAGACAAGTTTTTGACAACGCGTTCGGGAGGTGTTTCAAGAAAGAGGAATAAGATGTTCCATACAAGTAGGAACATGGAAAAGATTCTCGCGCTCGCGCTCGTCGTCGCCCTCGTCTCGCTCGCTGTCGTCGTGGGGGAGACGGTAGCGCCGTCGGACGAGCCGCGTATGGAGTTCGAGAACGGTAACGTCTCTTTCTCGGGTGACGGCGAAGTCAGGACCTTCAGAATCTCGGAGGAAGGCTCCTTCGAGTCGGTCGACGTAGAGCCGTCCGAGGAAGCGATAAACGTCGAGGTACGTGAGTACGCCCGAGGGAACGAGGTCGTCTCGGGCGACGACTTGGCTGAGTACGAACTGGAGTTCGAGTCGGAGTACCGTCTCGAAACTGATGAGAGCAACGGCGTAACGGTCCGGCGCATTCCTACCGAAGCCGAGGTCGTGAACGCCACCGAGTCGGTCAACGTATCGGTGGTCGACGAGGTCGAAGCCGGAGAGGAGGTTGAGATGGAGGTCGAGGTTGACGAGACCGAGACGGAGAACGAAGACCTCTTCGTCTTCGAGACCGACCCAACTCAAAACCGGAGCGACCAAGATGAGGACGGATAGACAGCTAACGCCTAAGGACGCCGTCGCGGGCGCGGTTCTCGCGGTCTCGGTCACCGTCGTAGGCGTCCAGATGCTTAACCCGACCCCCATAGTCATCTCCGTAGACGGCGGTTCGACATCGACCGAAAGCCTCCCGGGATTCTTCACCTACGCCGACGTTACCATCGTCGTCGTCGCCGCTTTTCTCGCGGGTGCGAGCGCCACCTATCTTTTCCAGCCCCGACCTGCCGACGGTGTTGACGACGGGACCGACGACGTCGACCTCATCGAGAAACGCCGCCGCGAGTGGGCGGAGAACGCCGACGACCTCCACGACGGCGAGCGCGAAATCTACGAGGTCGTCCTCGACTCGGACGGCGTCGTCGAACAGAGTACCATTGTTGAGGAGACCGACCTGTCTAAGTCGCACGTCAGCAGAAAGCTCGACGTTCTCGAAAGCAAGGAACTCGTCGAGCGCAAGAGACGTGGCATGGGGAACGTCGTCGTCCTCAAGTGACCTAAGAAGTGACCTAAGGTATAAGACGGTCGGCGAGGATGAAACGGCATGAAACGGTATCTCGTTACGACGGTCGCGCTCGCGTTACTTCTGACGGTAGCCGCGGGTTCTGCCGCGGCGCAGGATGTCGTTGAGGTGGAGGACCCTGACGAACTCGTCGTAGCCTCCGACCGTCCCGACGGCGACTACGTCCTCGTGGGCGACGTTGACCTCACGTCGGAGAACGTCGAGATAGGCGACGCCGACGAGCCTTTCACCGGTACCTTCGACGGTGACGGACAGTCTGTCACGGGTATCTCTGCCGAGGGTGACGAAAACGTCGGCTTGTTCGGCGTCATCGGCGAGGACGGCGTGGTCGAGAACCTCGGCGTCGATGGTGACGTTTCGGGCGAGGAGTCGGTCGGTGTCCTCGCTGGACGTAACGAAGGCACCGTCAGGCGCTCGTATAGCTCAGGCTCCGTAGAGGGCGAACGCAACGTCGGCGGACTCGTCGGACGTAACCTCGGCGAACTCCGCCGGTCGTACTCTTCCGCAGACGTTTCTGGCGACCTACACCTCGGCGGACTAGCGGGACGTAACGCGGGTGAGATAGACGAGTCCTACGCGACGGGCGACGTTACGGGCGGTAGCAACGCCGGAGGACTCGTAGGGTACAGCCTCGGAGACGTTACGGCGTCGTATGCGACCGGAACGGTTCAGGGAGACGTAACCGCGGGCGGACTCGTCGGACACAGCCGCGGACGCGCCTCCGTCGTCGAGTCGTACGCGGTCGGCGAGGTCGACGCCGAGTCCGAAGCTTCGGCT
>JAQZCZ010000034.1 GCA_028751095.1 Euryarchaeota archaeon Ods01
ACGACTATGGTGGGTACCGACTTGACGCCGTACTGCTGTGCAACGTCGGGACTCTCGTCAACGTCGACCTTCTTGAACTCCACGTCAGGGTGTTTCTCTTCGAGTTCTTCTATTATCGGGTCCTGCTTCTTACACGGACCGCACCAGTCCGCGTAGAAGTCCTTTACTGTTACTGCCATGCACAACAGTACTCGTGTCAGCAAAATAAATCTGCGGGTTAACTGTCCGGACAGCCCAAAGACGTGTACATCATCAATTATTATTGACTCCGTAACGTACGTACCCGTGTGTCGAACGTACTGCCGATAGTCGCCGCGGTACTCGTTCTCGGCATCGCTGTCCAGTTGGTGGCACGCCGTCTCCGTATACCGAGCGTCATCTTCCTGATGCTTGTCGGTGTCGCGCTCGGTTCGGAGGGATTAGGTATCGTGACGCGCCAACTGTTCGGCGACGCACTCGCCCCTATCGTAGGGCTGAGTGTCGCCATAATCGTCTTCGACGGCGCGTACAATCTCCGGCGCGAACGTATCCGTGAGGCATCGCGCGCCGCGTTTCTCCTCGTCACAGTCGGCGCGCTCCTGACCTTTGTCGGCATCTCCGCCGCCGTCTACCTCATACTCGGTGCCGGCTGGCAACTGTCGCTACTCGTCGGTGCGTTGCTCGTAGCCACGGGACCGACTGTCATCACCCCCATACTCGAAGTCGTCAAGGTACGTGAACCCGTCGCCGCCGCTCTCGAAACCGAGGGCATCGTCAACGACGTAACCGCCGCCATCGCTGCTATCGCCGTATTCGAGACCTTCGTTGTCGGCGACGGAGGTGTCGTCGAAGGATTCTTTGGCTTCTCGTTCCGTATCGGCGTCGGCGTAGCGGTCGGTGTTCTCGTCGCCGTCTCGGTCGCCTATATCATGGAAAGAGTCGTAGCCACCGCCGCTGAACCCGCGCAGGCGGCACGTTTCCTGACACTCGGCGGCGCGGTCGCGGCGTACGGCGGTGCAGAAGCCGTCGCCGCAGAAGCCGGAGTCGCCGCCGCCGCGGCGGGTGGTCTCGTACTCGGCAACCTCGGCGTGCCCCACGACGACGAAATCGAAGTCTTCGGGCGTGACCTGACACTCATCGTACTGTCTTTCGTCTTCATCTCGCTCGCCGCAATCATTGAGTTCGACGTGATACGTGACCTCGGAATCGCGGGTATCGCCGTCGTCGTCTCCGTGACACTCGTCGTCCGTCCCGTCGTCATCTTCGTCTCGGTTCGCGGTGAGAGGTTCACCAACGACGAACGTCTCTTCATGAGCGCGGTCGGTCCCCGTGGCATCATCCCCGCGAGCATCGCCACACTGTTCGCCGTTGAACTCTCTCCTGCCGCGCCCGAGCAGGCGGACGTACTCGTCGGGACGGTCTTCCTCGTCATACTGACAACAGTCATTCTGCAGGCGGGATTCGCACGCCAGATAGCCGAAGGATTCGGTGTTACACCCATGAAAACTATAATCGTAGGCGGGGGGCGTGTCGGACGTACCCTCGCTGAGAGACTCGAAAGACGCGGAGAGTTCGTCGTGATAGTTGAGGACGAGGAGGAGATAGCTGAGAAGGCACGGACAGAAGGCTACACAGTTCACGTCGGCGACGGCGAGGACCGTGAGGTTCTGCGCGACGCAGGTGCTGAGGACGCAAAGACACTCGTCGCCGCGACCGCCGACGACAACTGTAACCTCCTCGCAGCACAGCACGCAAAGTCGGAGTTCGGTATCGAACGTGTCATAGCGCGCGTCAACCAGCCCACCAACGTCGATGCCTTCGACGCGCTCGGCGTGCGCGCAATAGACGCCGCGCTCGCTACGGCGTGGTCGATAGACAACGAGATAGAACGTCCCGAACTCGCACACTGGATGAACGACCTCGGTGACGGGCACGACGTACAGGAGATAGAGGTCACTTCCAACAGGCTCGCGGGCAAGAGGATAGCCGACATAGACGACGCCATACCCGACGGCTGTATCGTGGCAGAGGTCACACGTGACGGTGAAGCCGAGGTTCCCGACGGCGACTTCGTGATAGAGAAAGGTGACCATATCACACTACTCGGACGTGAGGACGCCGTCGCAGAAGCTATACGACGTTTCCACCCCCACGACTGACTACAGCGACGACAGTACGCGTTCGTACGCCGCAAGCGTCTCGTCGATATCTTCCTCATCGTGTGCGTAGCTCACGAACTGGCACTCGAACTGGTTCGGCGTTAGGAATACGCCTTCGTCGAGCATCTCGGTCCAGTAGAGCCGTTTCCACCGCTCTGTCTCGGTATCGTCGATGTCGCCCGCGTCCTTGGGACAGACGCCGTAACGCGAGCAGTCCTGACGTTGCTCACAGCCTGAGTCACACGCCGTGTCAAGCTCTTCGGGAGTCTCTCGCGTAAAGACCGTCTTGAAGATGCTGTCGACACCGACGACGGTGTACTCGGGCGCGTAGTCTTCGAGAACGTCCGTCATTCCCGAACGGAGGCGGTCCGCGAGCGAGTTCACGCGGTCGTAGACCCCTTCGTCCTTCGCGTACCGTAACGTCTCCAGACCCGCCGTCATCGTTACAGGATGTCCGCTGAAAGTCCCCGACTGGAACACGTCCCCTGTCGGCGTGAACTCCTCGACGATATCTGACGGACCTCCGACAGCGCCGACGGGGAAGCCTCCGCCGACGATTTTACCGAACGTGGTGAGGTCGGGCGTAACTTCGAGGACGCTTTGAGCGCATCCCAAGCCGCCAACACGGAATCCCGTAATCACCTCGTCGAAGACGAGAAGCGCGCCGTGTTCGTCACAGAGACGGCGGAGCGTCCCGTGGTATCCTTCAACAGGACGCACCACGCCGTTATTGCCGAGTATCGGCTCGACGAGTATGCCCGCGATATCCTCGCCGTGTTCCTCGAAGACTCGTTCGACGGCTTCGTCGTCGTTGAAAGGCACGGTCAGTGTGTGTTCGGCGAACTCGGACGGGATACCCGACGTACTCGGCACCGTCGTCTCGCCGTCTCTTTCGACGAGCGTTGACTCCTGCGCTCCGTGATAACCCCCTTCCATCACTACCATCTTGTCACGCCCCGTGTAGCCGCGTGCGAGACGTACAGCTGAGACCGTCGCCTCGGTACCGCTGTTGACGAACCTGAGCGTCTCTACGCTCTCGACGTGGTCGGCGACGAACTCGGCGAGTTCGACCTCGACCTCTGTCGGCGCTCCGTACATCGGTCCGCGTGCGACCTCCGACTGGACCGCGCCCTCGACCCTTTCAGGCAGGTCGTGTCCGAGAAGTAGCGGACCGTATCCCATGACGTAGTCCGTATAACGGTTTCCGTCAGCGTCTACGATATCGCCGCCTTCGCCCTTCTCGACGAAGAACGGGTACGGCGAAGGTTCGGCACGTACCGATGAGTTGACGCCCCCTGCGAGAACTGAGAGAGCGCGTCCGTACAGCCTGCGTGAGTTCTTGCCCATATCCGTCGTCGTCGCGCCAGCCTAAACTTGTTTTCGATGGCGCTGATTTTCTCTATAGCGGTATGCGGTTTATGCGACTCACGGTGACCGCACGACCTCTACGTCCACCTCGTCTCCCTTGATGCCTATCCGCGCGAACTGAGTCCTGACGTGTTTCTCGGCGGAGTTGAGCGCCTCTTCGACAGACCCATACCCCCGTGGTGACGGCGACTCGAACGCTACACGTACCGTCCTGTCGTCAAGGTGAAGAGCCGTGCCTCCGCTTTCGACCTCGTAGAAAGAGTCGCACACCCAGACGTAAGGCGTGCCGACTTCGGGTGCGCCGGAGTACGTCGGCGGCTCGTCGTCGGGTTCGTAGACAGTACCGGTTAGGCTGGTCCCTCTCGCGGTTCCGCGTACGAGTATCACGTCTAAGATACGCGATGGGCTGATAAAACCGTGCCGACGTTTTTATCCTTTCTCGGCGCGTAAATCCGGTATGGAAGACGACGAACGCCCCGTCATACTGTTCGACGGCGTCTGTAACCTCTGTAACTCGTTCGTCAACTTTGTGATGGACAGGGACGGCGGCGAGTTTCGTTTCGCATCAATACAGTCAGACGCAGGCTCCGAACTGATGCGTGAAGCCGGACTTTCGCCCGAAGACCTCGAAACCTTCGTGGTTGTTGACGGCGACACCGTCTACACCAAGTCGAGCGCCGGTCTCGTGGTACTACGCCGTCTCGGACTTCCGTACTCGCTCACGTACCCCGCGGTCGTCGTCCCGTCGGTCCTCCGCGACCCGTTCTACGACTTTGTCGCCTCCCGACGTTACGACTGGTTCGGTAAACGCGACACCTGCCGCGTGCCGGACGAGGAGACGAAGGACCGGTTTCTGTCGTCCGAGGAACCGTAGCCGTTTGGCGGTCGACTCCTTCTTGCGTTTTTGTCCCGTATCCCTTCCTCTATTTGCCCCGTATTCTGTATAGCGAAATAGGATTTACGTGACGCGCTCGCGCCGGACCGAACACGGTTTACCTCGCCGTCCCGTACGCCGAAACGTGCCTGAAACCCTCGCTGAGACGTTCGCTCGCCTTGAAGACGAGGACTTCCGCGTCCTCAGCGCGGTAGAGCGCGGAATGGAGCACAACGAGTGGGTGCCGAAGGACGAAATCGCCGGACTTGCCCGCCTTCATCCTGACGAAGCTACCTATCACACGGGCAGGCTGAACGACCTCGAACTAATCGAACAGCGCGACGCCCGTTACCTCGGCTACCGTCTCGTTGCCACGGGGTACGATGTTCTTGCTCTCAACGCATTCGTCGAACGCGACACTGTCACGCGGTTAGGGGCGAAGATAGAGGTCGGTAAGGAAAGCGATGTCTACGAATGCGCCGACGGCGACCGTGAGCTGGTCATGAAAGTCCACCGAGAGGGTTACACGCAGTTCCGTGACACGACCCGCGAACGTGACTACACCCATGACAAGGGTCACCTGAGCTGGATGTACACGGCGCGCAAGGCGGCTGAGGCGGAACACGAGGTCCTAGAAGACCTGTACGAAACCGTCGCTGTCCCCGAACCCGTCGACCAGAACCGCCATGCTCTCGTCATGTCGCGTTTCGAGGGTGTTGAGCTACGCCGTGCCGACGTTGACCGTCCCCGTGCCGTCCTTGACGCCGTCCTTGACGAACTCGCCGCGTCGTGGGAAGCCGGCTACGTCCACGCCGACATGAGCGGTTACAACGTCATGGTATCGCCCGAAGGAATACGGATAATTGACTGGCCTCAGGCGGTCGAAACCGACCATCCACACGCCCGTCAGCTACTCGACAGGGACGTTTCTAACCTCCTCGGGCATTTCGACAAGAACTACGACGTGAACCTACCTTCGAAAGACGAATCAGTCGAACGTATTCTTCAGTAGCTCGGATAGAACAGGTCTGCCGCCATTACCGCGAGCGCGACCGCTACGGAGGTCGCCGCCCCCGTCCAGACAGCCGCCGCTGTCCCCGCTTTAGCGCCTATTACTGTCGTCATCAGCCCACCCACTACCAGACCTGTCATCAGCATCAGACACACCTCAAAGTTCTCATAGACCGTCTCGGCGAGAAGACCCGTGTTTCCGAAACGCGGTCCGCGTGCGTTACTTGACATGCGCCTGACATAACCTGTCCGCCCATATCAGTCTTTCCCTGGACTGTTATCTCCGTTCTTCAGCGTCTGAAGCCTACTTCCCTCCTTATCTACGCCCGTCCATCTAAGTCGGTCTTACTACGTTTCAGTAGGCATTTCTAACAGTAGTCTGTTGTCTTATGTCTCTAAGTACGGGCTAACTCAGGTATCTAACATTAGATAAGCGTTTTACTCGCCGTCTTCCGCGCAAACCCGCTTGAACCTCCGCCTGCGCGTGTCTCTCGGTATCTTTCTACGCTCCTGTCCGACTAAGCTCAGATACGCGGAGAATGCGTCTTGTTCGCCGCCGTCGAGAACGACCGGTATGGCTCTCCTAAATCCTATTTCGCTATATACAGTAAGGGCGCTCAGGTACCGTTCCCAAGGCTTTGAGGAGCATCATTTCCGGCGGCTCCTTCGCCGTTTCTTTCTGGAAGGTTGAGCGCCGGATAGCCGGCGAGTCTTTCGATTAGGTCGACACCGGCGGCGGTGTTCGTGGCAATACCTGAGACGAGGTCAGGGTTCGAGAACTGCTACGTCTCTTCTCCGTCGGCACGGTTTCCGACGAGTGCCTCCGCCTTCTTCGCCGCCCCGTACCCGAGAGCGCTCGTAACGTACAGGAGGACTACGACCAGAACTACGCCTGCTACCGTCGCTAAGGCGGCTTCGGTACCGGCTTCGATTGACCAGACCACGGGTTCGCTCTCGACCTCCTCGTTGCTTACCTCGCCGAAGCTTATCTCGTGCGGCGCACGGAGTATACTCGTAACCATCAGGAGGGCACGGCTGAACGCCCAGAGAAGTATTATACCGAGAACCGAGACGATAGGCTTCATGAAGACGAAGGCGAGTCCGCGCCACGTCGAGGCTGCGTCGACGACGCCTCTGAGCCGTCCGCCTGATATGTCCCCCATGTCGTCGTACGGCTTCAGACTGACGCCGAGTAGCTTGTTGGCGAGCCATCTTTCCAAGCCCGTTATTCCGCGTGCGACGTAGAGCGTTACGACGAGTACCGCCAGCCCGACGACGGCGACGGCGAGTACCGTGCCGAGGGTGATACCTATGCCTAGAACCACCCAGTAGAGTATACCAAGAACCGTCGAAAGGGCGAAGTAAAGCAGATACTTGTACGTCTGTGCCCGAACGAGCGGACCGTAGATACGGCGCACAACGGACTCTTCTGAGGTCATCTATACTGTCCTCCTCTGTATTGTGGTTTCATACAGATGACCTTTGTAGGGGTAAGAGTTATAGCTTGTTTAGGCGAAAAAAGAATTTTTTCACACTCTGCCGGTCGGTCGCGTATAGAGCAACGCGGACTATGACGGTAACTACGCGGTCGGTGCATCGTCTATTACGTCCCGTACCCGATATACGCTCGTGTTGCGTTGTTTTCGAGTACTAAACCATACGCGTCTTTAGTCTGCGTAGCCTGTTTCCGGTATGAGGAGACGTGACTATCTTCGACTGATGGCTGTCGTTGCGGGCGTTTCCGCGACGGGCTGTCTCTCAACGCTACGTGGTGACGAGGGACCTGACAACACCTACCTCGGTCCCCCCGACGACCCGCCGAGCGAAGCCGTCTCACACCTGACCTACGGCGACGCGGTCCCACAGGTTGAGATGTACGATGTCCTCGCCGACGGCTACGTATCGACCGACCTAGATTCGCCCTTCTTTCTCACCTTCTTTTACAGCTTCTGCCCTACCGAATGCATCTGGATAATCTCGTCGCTCGTCCACGCCGAGGCGGAGGTATCCGAGGCGGGCGTTGAGGAGCCGCGCGTACTCGCCGCCTCCTTCGACCCTGCGCGCGACACCCCCGAGGAGCTACGTGAGTACGCCGACAGGATGGGTGTTGACGCCGACGCGGGGAACTGGGGCTTTCTCCGTCCCGAGGACGAGGCGGAGGCAGAAGAGGTAATCGACGACGAGTTCGGCGTGAGCTTCAGTAAGACGGGGGACGGCGACCTCTACGACTTCATACACACGACTCTGGTTCTCCTCGTCAACAGCGACGGATACGTCGAGCGTACGTACAGGAACGACAGCCCTGACCCCCACGTTATGTCCGATGACTGGAAGAAGCTCCTTGAAGCCGAGGACGAAGCGGGCGCAGAACCCGAGGTCTGATTACCATGTACACCGGTTGAAGTTGACGACGCTGAACCTTTCGACGCTCCCTCTCCCGAGTTCTTCAAAGCCGTCGACGAACTCTTCCGCGCGCTCGCGTTCTCCGAACGGGAGGGGATTCCGTCCTGGCGGCGTGTCTACGAGTTCGGGGTCCTGAGGGAAGACGTAGTAGGACTCTTTGCCGTCCACCGTCTCCCCCGTCTCGTAGTCGGTAACCCAGACGCGTGCAACGTCGGCATCGGAGTAGCCGAACGACGACGGTGAGGTATAGTACGCCCCCATACATCCCGAGGTGCAGAAGAAGACGCGCTCGGCGTCGTCGTGGAGCATCTGTGCGTTCCAGTCGGGGTAGTCGCGGACACCGCGGGCACAGACGGTGCAGGTCTCGTCAGGGTAGTCGGCGGGTTCGGCGTCCGACCGGTCTTCGTCCGCGTCGGCGGCGTTTTCTCCGCCTGCGCCGCCCTCACCTAGACAGCCGGTGAGCAAGACGCCTCCAACCACCAGAAGACGCCTTCTACGGATATCCGGTACTTCCATCGGTACAGATACCCGTCTGAGACGTAAAATGGGTCTGGTTCGACTCTCGAATCAGCCCTCTCCGTCCTTCTCGTACTCGAACAGGTCCTCTATCTGACAGTCGAACTCGTCGGCGAGCTTGAAAGCGAGTTCGAGCGACGGGTCGTAGCGCCCCGTTTCGATGGAGTTTATCGTCTGCCGGCTTACCCCGACCCTGTCGGCGAGTTCGCCCTGCGTTATGTCCTCCATCGCCCGATAGACCTTCAGACGGTTTTCCATTCGGCGTTACTATCAGGATTTTGACGTAAACTATACTTTACGGAGTCAGCGGCGGATTCTGACCTCCGAAACTCCACGGATTAAAGCTCGTCCCTGTCGACGAGGGCACCGGCTATCGCCGGACCGTCGGGTAGTTCGATACGCGTTCCGTGGACCTCTAGTTCCTTCTTCTCTCCGTCCGCTGTCACGGCGGTGAACGAGTAACGGATGCTGTCGACCTCGCCGCGCTCACGTTTACGTATGTTCTCGCGCATCATCTCGCGGTCTTCCTCCGTTGCGACGTACTGCAGAGGCGACTCGCCGACGAGGTCGTCGACCGACTCGCCGACTATCTCAGCGAACCTCGGGTTGACGTAGTCGAAGACGCCGTCCTTGACAACGTAAATCCCAACGAGGCTCTGCTCGACGAGGGCGCGGAACTTCTCCTCCGACTCCTTGAGCCGTCTCTCGCGCTCCTTCTGTTCCGAGATGTCGCGGACGATAGCGAGTATACGTTCATTTCCGCCTATCGTCGCGCGTTTGAGGCTTACCTCGACCCAGAACTCCTTGCCGTTCTTGGTAACGTTCTTCCACTCGAAGACGTGAGAACCCTCTTCCATCGCCGTTTCGAGGTTTTCGAGAGCCTCCTCGGGCGTGAACCCCCCATTGTCGGCGGAGACATCGCGGACGTTGAGGTCGAGAGCCTCGTCGCGCGTGTAGCCGTGCATCTCACACATACGCCGGTTCACGTCGAGTATATCGCCCGTCTTGGGGTCCTCGACGAAGATGGCGTCGTTCGCCTTGTCGAATATCTCGCGGTAGCTCGTCCGCGCGCGTTCCCTGTCGACGATTTTCCGGACGCGGTTGGCAAGTATGTCGGGCTGTTCGCGCCCGGGGTCCTCGACAGCCGCGACGAACTCCGCGAGCGTCATTCCGACGTAGTCGGTCGCACCGGCTTCTATCGCCTCCTTCGCCCTCTCGGACGACAGGTCCCCGAGGAACAGGACGAAAGGCACCTCGCTCTCTGCCCTCATTTCTCTGAGTAGGTTGATACCGGAGCCGTCTTCGACTTTTTCGCCGCTAACGACGCAGTCGACGTTGCCCTCCGCTACCGCCTCAACTGCTCCGTCCACGTCGGTCGAGAGACGGACATCGAACTCCGGACCCCTGTCGCGCAGAAACCCCTTGACGGAGACGAGAACGTCCTCGTTCGCGTCCGCCAGAAGCACACGGTACGCTCCTTCCGAAATAGGCTCCATCGCGTTAAGATTCATGCAACCGGTCTTATGAGTTTTGGTGTCTGTGGTCGCTCGTGTCGGCGGTAGGAAGACACAAGAGTTATATGGGTAAAGTCTGTCTGTCTAACTGTAAAACTCGGTTTACAGCCGAGCGAGCCCTGAAGGGAAACGGCTCGGTGACATGGTTTCACCCTTCCCCCAAACCAAGTCCCCCAATCCCCCTATCCGAGCCTAGCGCGGTTCGACTCCGCGCCGGGGCATCCTATAAGCTTCTTTCGGTGGAACAAACTCGCGTTTTAGCCTACGTAAGCTACTTTTGCTCTGTGCCCCATCTTCCGCGTGTAAAGCGAGGTTTACCATGATGGAAGAACACAGTAAGGTGGTAGTATGAACCGGGCTAGGACGGTAGTTACCGTAGCCGCGGCTGTTTTTGCCGTATCCGCGGTTCTCGCCGCGGCGGCAACCGCTACGGTTCCGTCGGGTGACGCAGAGCCGCAGGTCGGAGCAGGCGAACACGTCGACGAAGATACCGACGTTCTCGAAGTCGAACCCGGGCATGAGAGACTCGAACTCGGACCCGGGGAGTCGGACGAGGTGACCGTCGAGGTCAGCAACGAGGAGCAGGACGGAGCCGTCGAAGTCGAGCCTGAGGTCGTTGAGGTCGAGGACGAATTCCCGTCCGACTGGGTTGAGGTGACGGCTGAGGGCGACGAGGTCGGCGCTGGCGAGACCGTTGAGGTCGACGTGGAGGTCGAGGTGCCTGACGACGCCGAAGCTGAGCGGCACGCCGCGTTTGTCGGCTTCACCGACGACCGCGTAGCCACCCCGACGGCGGGTACCTTCCCCCTCAACGCCTTCCAGCTAACCGTTAACGTCGACCTTGAGCCGACCGTCGAGGTCGACGCCGACTACGAGAGCGTCCAGACCCCGTCAGGCGAGACACACGAGTTCGAGTATGAGGTGACCAACGAGGGTGACGAAGCGGTTCCGGTCGCACCCGAGTACGACGATGAGCAGGCTGAGATGCACGCCGATTCGGGTGACATGTACTCCGCCTTCCCCTCCGAGAACATCGGGCTAGACGCTCCTGACGAGGTGGCTTCGGGCGAAACCGAGACCGTGACGGTCGAAGTTGAGACTCCGGAAGACCTCTCCGGTACGTACATGCTCCCCGTTGACCTAGGCGTCGACGACCCCGCACGTACCGGCGACCACTGGCGGACGGTACGTGTCCATCTCGATGTATGGAAGCAGGACGGTGAACCCGTCTCGGTTGAGTTCGACGTTGACGACTCCGACTCCTTCGAGTTCGAAGCCTCCGTCGACGAGGTCGAGAGCCTCGACGCGCCCGAGATAGACGTGACGCTCTACGGACCTGACGGAGACGAGGTCACAGGCGATACAGAGACGGTGACCAAGCTGTCGTCGTCCGTCTCTCTCGGCGACGACCCGCGCGACACGACGCCCGAACACGCAGTCGTCCAGACTGTCGAAGAGCCTGACGACGGGACGTGGACCGCCGAGGTAGAGGTGTCGAACGCCCCGCGTTTCGGGTACGAGGTCCGTCAGTTCGAGTAGCGTATTCTTTCCTTACGTTTATGCCGTCCAAACCCCGTTCTGAGACATGACTGACGGACCACTAGCCCGTCTCTACCGTTATCTCTGGGATGTCGACCGCCGGACCCGCCGTCTTCTCCGGATGGATACATCTGCAGTCATCGAAGACGCCGACTGGGCGACCGAGGAAGAAAAACGGGTCGCCCGACGCCTCGTCGGCGACGGCGGAGGACGTGACGGAGATGGGGATGACAAGGATGGTTCTGACGGTGATGAGGACGAGACAGGCTTTGCGCGCGGCGACGACGGCTCGGCGTTCGACGTTGGCGGCGACTACGGGCTTCGACAGCGAGCCGGTCTCTTCCTCGGTCCTCTTCTATTCGCCGTCCTTCTACTCGCGCCGACGCCCGAGGGACTGTCGTACGCGGCTCAGGCTGTCGCGGCGTCGACAGCGTGGGTCGCGGTCTGGTGGATATCCGAAGCCGTGCCTATTCCCGCGGCGTCGCTCCTCCCTCTCGTGCTGTTTCCGGCGACCGGAGCGGTGGGTCCTGAGGCGGCAGCTTCGCCGTACGCAAGCCCTATAATCTTCCTGTTCATGGGGGGCTTCTTTATCGCAGTTAGCATACAGCGCTGGGGACTCCATCGGCGTATCGCACTCCGGACCATCGCCGCGATAGGCACCAACCCAAGCCGTATCATACTCGGCTTCATGGTTGCAACGGCTTTTCTCTCCATGTGGGTATCAAACACCGCGACCGTCGTTATGATGACGCCCATCGGTCTCGCGGTCGTCGCACAGGTCGCCGGAATGGTTGACGATACCGGCGTCGACGTTCCGACCCGACAGGGCGAGTTCAACTTCGGAACCGGCTTGATGCTCTGTCTCGCGTACTCGGCGTCGGTCGGCGGCGTCGGCACGTTAATCGGCTCACCCCCTAACATCGTCTTCGCGGGCGCTGTAAGCGAGGTCTTCGGACAGGAGATAACCTTCCTCGACTGGATGCTGTACGGTCTGCCTATCTCCGTAATCGGCGTCGCCCTCGTCTGGCTCTACGTCACCAAGCTCGTCCGTCCTCCGCGTATCGACTCCGTTCCCGGGGGCTTAGACGTGGTGCGCGACGAACTCGACGAACTCGGGAGCATGTCACGCGAGGAGCGGCTCGTACTCGTCGTCTTCGCCGCGACCGCGGTCGCATGGATAACCCGCGAGTTCGTAATCAACGAGTTCCTGCCAGCCGTCGACGACAGCACCATCGCTGTCGCCGCCGCGCTCCTGCTGTTTCTCATACCCGCGCGCGACGAAGACGGCGGACGCACCTTCCTCCTCGACTGGACGACCGGTCTCAAGATACCGTGGGGCGTAATCCTCCTGTTCGGCGGCGGTCTGTCGATAGCCTCTGCGTTCAACGAGACGGGACTCGCTGACTGGATAGGCGGACGCCTCGTCGGTCTCGAAGGCGTCTCCATCGTCGTCGTGGTCACTGTAGTCGTCGTTCTGACCGTCTTCATGACCGAGATAACCTCAAACACTGCCACGACCGCGATGCTGATGCCCGTTCTCGCCTCGCTCGCCGTCGGTATCGGCATCCATCCCTACGGAATAATGATAGCCGGAGCTACCGCCGCCTCCTTCGCTTTCATGCTCCCCGTTGCCACTCCTCCGAACGCCGTCGTCTTCGGCTCAGGATACATAAAGATGACTCAGATGGTCCGCGTCGGCTTCTTTCTCAACCTCGCAGGAATACTCCTCATCGTCGCGGTTTCGCTGACGTGGCTTCCGTTTGTGTGGGGAATCGACGTACTCGAACTACCTCCGTGGGCGCTCTGACGGCGACGGAAGCTCTTTACCGAAGCAGAGACACTATACGTGCACGGGACGTATACGGAGTAACTAAAGATGCCCGAACCAACCTCGCCCCGCAAAGAGGAAACGACTCAGAAGGTCTACCGGCTCCGCTCCGACTTCGAACTCCCTCTCGACGAGGTCCGCGACTTTCTCGACGGCTACGACCCTCCTGAGTCCGTTGACGGTATCGATGTGACGCGTAGAGGTAACAAGCTAATGCTGACCGCCGTCGCAGACCGAGATGACTCCGACTACACGCCGACCGCTCTCCTCAAGGCGAGCCTGAAGGAGAGGCGTCTGTACGAGACCGACGAAGGCTGGTCGCGCGAGCCTCCGGAACCCGACGGTATAGGACCCGACGAGGAGGAAACCGAGACCAAGACTGTCGAGTACGCGTGTTTCAAGGGAGACCGCGAGACGGTTCTCCAGAACACCGCGCTCCAGTACCCGATGCTTCTCGTTCTGGTCGATATCGCCCGTTTCGCCGGACGCGGCGAAGTTACCGCGGTCACAGCTTCCGAAGACGAACTCTCGGCAACACGTGTCGTTGAGGGCGAAGAGCGTCCGGCTACCGTCGAGGTCGTTGACCCCGTTGAGGAGAGCGGAACAGACAACACCTCGAACTGGCGCGACAACAGCCTCATCGGCTGATGTACACCGCCGAGGTATTCGTCGACTCTACAGGCGAGAAGCTCGGCGAGTTCCGTTTCTCGAAGGAGCCGGAGGTTGACGCGAGGCTCACAATCGGCGGAAACGAGTATATCGTCGTCGGAACCACCGAGTTCGTCAGCCCCGACGCCGATTTCGACTACGAGGTACGTCTCATGCCCGACCATCACGACTTCTAACGACTCCTGACCCCCCGCGACTTATTACCGAGCGTCGCGTAGATGACGGTAATGGGAACGCGCAGACGCGAACTACTCAAGATTGCTGGCGGTGGTCTCGCCGCCCTCTCTATCGCTCCTTCTGTCGCCTCGGCGTCGTCCGACGGCTGGAGGTCGCCGCGTTACGACAGCCGGAACACGGCGGCGACGACCGGAGGTCCCGAGGTCGGTGTCCGCGAACTCTGGTCGTCGACCGCGGGCGTCGTGGGAACGCCGGTCGTTGACGACGGTACAGTCTACGCCGTCAGTTCAGGGGGGACGTTACGTGCCTTCGACGCCACGGACGGCGACGAGCTATGGAGCTTTGGAGCGGACGACAGCGCCGAGTCGTCCGTCTCCTTTGACGACGGTACCGTCGTCTTCACCGCCGGACCGACGACATACGCAGTTGACGCGGATACAGGAGAGGAGGAATGGAGCCACCGCGGCAGGGGGGTCTCGTCCTCGGCACCGAACGTCGTTGACGGACGCGTCTACGTCGGCAAGTCGAACCGTCTCTACTCTCTCGGACTCCATACCGGAACTGAGGTCTGGTACTACGAGGGAAACGGACCCGTAGCCGGCACCCCGGCGGTTGACGACGGCACCGTCTACTTCGGCGACGGCGACGGATATCTTTACGCAGTTGACGACGAAGGCGGACTCGACTGGCGGTCGGAGGTCAGCGGCTCGGTTCCTGTCGCACCCGTTGTAACCGACGACTACGTCTTCGCCGTGACCTCTCAGGCGAAGGTAGTCTGTTTCGGAAGGTCAGACGGCGACGAGGAGTGGTCTGAGGAGCTTTTCGAATCCGTCTCATCTCCGCCTGCCGTCGACGACGACCACATCTACGTCCCGACAGAGGACGGAAACGTCTACGCCCTCCGTACCACGAGCGGCTGGGAGGACTGGAGCTTCAGCCGCGACGGCTCTCCGTCCGCGCCTGCTGTCGGCGACGAACTCGTCTACGTCGGCGTCGATGGCGCTATGTACGGCGTCAACGCGGAGACAGGGGACGATGTCTGGATACATGAGGAGCCGTCTGTCGGCGCACCCGCTGTCGTCGGTGAGGATATCTACTTCGGAGACAGTAGTCTCCAAGCCGTCCACGGAGGGATACCGTCTCCCGAGACCTCGGTCGCCGATGTTTCCGTCGGGAGACGCGACCTCGATGTCGGAGACTCGGTCGATGTAACCGTTACTGTTGAAAACACGGGAAACGCCGACGGTACCCAGCCGCTGACGCTGTACGTTGACGGCGAGTCCGTTGACTCCGATGAGGTCGATGTTGAGGCGGACGGGAGTACCGAGACGACTCTCACGGCGTCTTTCGACGAGGCGGGTGTCTACGGTATACGTGTCAACGATATCGACTCGGGCGACGTGACTGTCGGCGAAGGTGACGAGGAGGAACTGGACGACACGGATGAGGCGGACGGGGACGCCGATGAGGAACAGGAGACGGACGCCGAAACCGACGACGCTACCCAGCCTGAAGGGGTCCAGATACCTCTCCCGGGCTTCGGCGCACCCGTCGCTGTCGTCGCCGCCGCGGCGGTCGCCGCGAAACGTTTCCTGTCTGACGAAGATTCATAAGCTAAGCGGCTAACGTTAGGTTGATGCCTGACGACTGGAACAACGGACTCGAAAGCGAACCGGTGACGACGTACGTCAGCGCAGAAACCAAAGAGGTCTGGAAGGAACACGCCGACAACCTCGGCATGTCTCTGAGCCGTTTCATCGAGAGCATGGTGAACGCCGGAAGGACGTTACACGAGGACACCGCACCCGAAGGGTACGAGGAGGTTGACGCCGCGAGCGCGAGGCGCGAAGCCGAGGCGCTGCGTCAGGAGCTTGAGGCACTCGAAGACGACGAAGCCGCCGACGCCGTCGAAGTATACGCCGAACTCGACGGCGAGTACGAGACCGTAGATACCCTCGCCCAACGTGTCGATGCAGGCGAACCGGAGGTTTACGAGGCGTTACAGAGCCTTCTCGACGAAGACCTCGTTGAGTACGACACGATGCGTAACGCGTACAAGAGAGCATGAGTCCTGAAGCCGACAGTCAGCCCGACTATATCGCCGAGTTTGTTGCCGACATGCGCGCCTACGGCAAGTCGCCGTCCACTGTCTACGAGTACGAACGCGTACTGCGTGACTTTGACGACTTCCTCGACGGAGAACACGCCGACGCCGACCGGCGCGACTGTATGCGTTACGTTGCCCATCTCCGCGAATCGGACCTCTCGTCGTCGTCCGTCGCCACCTACGCCTCGTACCTCCACCGTTTCTACTCGTACCTCGTCAAGGCGGCGGAGTATCCGCACGACTCCAACCCGATGTCCCTCGTAACCGACGAGATGGACGAGAGCGTCAACAAGAACCCGCGTCGCCGTGAACTCGACGTGTCGGACGTGAGCGGCTTCCTCCGTACTGTCAACCACCCACGCGACCGATGTATGCTCGTTCTTCTGTTCAAGACGGGTATGCGCGCGGGCGAACTCGTTAACCTTGACCTGCGCCACGTTTCGCTCTCGGAGGAGAACGACGAACGTTTCGGGACCGGAGGCGACCCTCTCCTCAACCCCCGTTCGTTGTACGTCGACAGCGGAATCGACGGCAACAAACGTGTCCGCGATACCCTCGTTCCCGTCGACGACGAGGTTGAGCGCGAACTCGTCCGGTGGTTACGCGTCCGTCCCTCAACCGACGCCGACGCGCTGTTCGTCTCTCTTTCGCCTGCCTCGTCGGGGAGGCTCTCGTCCGAAGCGGTCGCAGAAATAATGCGTAAGTACACCCGCAACTACGGCTGGTGGTCGTCGGAGAACGATATGCGTCAGAACGTGACGCCGCATTACTGCAGGCATTTCTTCACCACTTACCTCCGCGACGCCTCAGGCGACGACGCATTCGTCCGTTATCTGCGTGGCGATACCGGCGGCGACATACTCGAAACCTACACCCACAACTGGGGCGACCGAGTCCGCGAAAAGTACGAGAAGTACGTCTACCGTCTTCTGGCGTGAGGTGGTCGGTTAAACTCTATTTCGCTATATTCAATCCCTGAGCCAGAAGATGAGACTTTCAGCTGTCGGCGTCTGACGCAGGTCTGACGAACTGTTATTGCGGCTCAGTCCAACTCGGAGTATGCGCCAGAAGAAACGTTCGCAGACAGGCGAAGACAAGTCAGGCAGGCTGTGCTGGTGCGGCGAAGGATTTCTCGAAACCGTCGAGATGAACGGCGTCGGGTACCTGTACTGCGACGTATGCGGCGGGGAACTCGACCGGTAGCGTCCCGTGGATATATGCGTGAGCAGTCTTTAGTGCGCGTATGCCACAGGTAGAGATACCGCCGGAGATACACGCGAAGGTCGAGGAGTATGCCGAAAACCGCGGATATACCGTCGAAAGGGCGTACGTCGAACTCGTCGAGTTCGCGCTACGCGAGACGGAGCGCGACGAGGACGACGACCTGCAGAGCGGAATCGCGTAGCTACCGTGCCGTTCTCGCGGCTTCGACCAGCGTCGGGTACTCCCCGCTAACAGCCTCGGCGAACTCCTCAGGCTCGTGAACCCCGAGTTCGGAGACGATTCCGTCTATCTTCTCCGGAGCTATCTTCTCGAATGCGTAGTTGACGACCTCGACACCCTCCGGCGGTTCGCCCCAGACTTCTTCGGAGGCGCGGCGCTCTATCTCTGTCTCGTAGCCGAAGCTCGACATCGGGTCGTACTTCCATGAGTTAGTGACGACGTAGACCGGAACATCGTAACCTCCTGCGACCTCCGCGAACATCTCGCTTCCTATCTTGTTGATGACCTTTCCGTTGTCGAGGATGGCGTCAGCGCCGATGAGCATAACGTCGGCGTCGCGGAGGGCGATACGCGCCCCTGAGTCGACGTAGAAACGGACCGGCACGTCCGTCTCGGCGAGTTCGCGCGCCGTCTTCCGGCCCTGATACAACGGACGCGTTTCCGTGACGCGGGCGCGGAAGCCGCGGTCCTCGGCGACGGTTTCTAGGACCGATGTGACAGAAGAAGAATGACAGTGTGTGTAGACGACGCTACCCTCCTCAACGAGCGGCGCGCCGTTCGCGTCTATCTCGTCCTGCGCCTCTATCTGCTCCAAGACACGGTCGTACTCGCCTGTCTCGCGCGCGACACGGATACAGTTGAACAGAAACGGTTCGGTCGGACGCGCGTTCTTGAGGCGTTCAGTTACCTCGTCGATGCGGTCCGCGTCCGCGCCCTCCTCGACGAGTCTCTTGAGGAGACGTACCCCTGCATCGGCGACGTTGGTCGCCCCCTGTATCTCGACCGCCTCTATCTTCCGTACAGTCTCGTCTACGTCCATGGTATCCATACGTCCGCGCGCAAAAGAAACGTGGCGTTCGTCAGACCCGTTCGACGAGAGACTCGCCGCGGTCACCGACACGTACGGGGCGGCGTGCCTCAGCGAAGTCGCGCGCCTCGTCTATCTTCTCCTGTTTGTCGGCGTAGACGGTGAAAAGTAGGTCGCCGCGCGATACGTCGTCGCCAACCTTTCTCTCAAGGTAGATGCCTGCTTCCTCGTCGTGGGGCGCACCGGCGCGGCGCGCGACACCGCTGATGAGTTCGTTGTCTATATGCGTCACGTAGCCCGACTTGTCCGCCTTGAACTCGAACGTCCTGTTGCCTGGCAGGAGGTCATCGGGCGAAACGTCGGGGTCTCCGTTCTGCGCCTCAACTATCTCGCGGAACTTGTCGAGCGCTTCTCCTGAGTCAAGAAGACGTTCTGCCGAGGCTTCGACGCCGCAGATTTCGAGGAGTATCTCGGAGAGACGGACGCTTTTAATGCGGAGGTCTTCGGGACCATCTCCTTTCAGGACACTGAGGACATCACGTGCTTCAAGAACCGGACCTATTCCGCGCCCGACGGGTGAACCGCCGCGTGTGATGGTGCATTCAGTACGTATCCCGATATGGTCGGAGACGCGTTTGAAGTCGCGCGCCATCTCGCGGGCGTCCGACAGGTCCTGTACCTTCGAGCCTTCTCCGTAAGGTATGTCAAGGACGAGATGTGTCGAACCTGCGCTCTTCTTCTTCGACAGCACCGAAGCGATGACCTGTCCCTCGGGGTCTATCGAAAGCGGATGTTCGGCGCGTATGATACGGTCATCGACGGGCGACAGGTCGACCGAACCCCCCCATACCATACAGCCGTTCGTCTCCTCGACTATCTCTTGTATACGTCGTTTCGAGAACTCGACATCGCAGAAGACCTCAAGCGTGTCCGCGGTACCCGCCGGCGACGTAATCGCACGCGACGACGTTTTGGGTATCTTGACGCCTGCCGCCGCGATTATGGGGACGATGACCGGAGTCACGCGGTTACCCGCGACACCTCCTATCGAGTGCTTGTCGGCGACGACGCCGTCGTTCCATTCGAGCGTGTCGCCGACCTCGGTCATGTGTTCGGTCAGCGACAGCGTCTCGTCCATCGAAAGACCGTTGGCGTATATCGCTGAGACGTACGCGCCGAGTTCGATGTCGTTGAGCATGTTTCTGTCGATGTCCTTGACTAGCCTCCGTATCTCGTCGTCCTCCCATTCCTTGTCGTCGAGTTTGTTACGTATACAGCTGACAGAGCCTGACCTCGGCGCAAGCGAAACGTCGACCTTGCCTTCGAGATGTGCGAGCCTCTCGGTCGCTCCCAGCACGCCTTGGTCAACGAGCTTCTCAGTCACTTCGACGATTCCCGTTACTGTCTCGTCTTCGGCACGTATCACAATACGGTCGAGGGGGTTCGCGCCGAGTTCGTCAGCATCGCGTCTATGGAGTAGCGCTGTGGGGGTCTCGGTACCTATATCGATACGTTCGACACTGAACCTCATTCGGTGCCCCACTTGTCGAGAGCGTCGGCGAGTTCGTTACTATCCTCGGCGCGCTCCTCGACGGACACGCCGTCGCCCGCCGCCTCCGCCGCGTCACGCATCGCGCGCGCTCCGGCACGCGTTCCGTCGGGATGGGCGTGTACCCCGCCGCCCGCCTGAACGACGGTGTCGGAGCCGAGTATCTCGACGACGTTGTCGACAACACCCGGATGTAGACCGCCCGACGCGACCGGTATTGTGGTCTCGACGCCCCAGTCGGAACGGAGGAAGTCGTAGATTTCGCGGACCTCCTCACGTCCGCCCTCCATCTTACCTACGACAGCACCCGCGTGGAGGTTGTCGACGCCGCAGAGACGGGCGAACTTGGCGACGGAGAGCATCGAGACGCCGTGGTACGGCAGACGTGTGAACGCGGCGTGTCCTGCGCGGTGTCCGTGTATCCCGACCTCGTCGCCGACGTAACCGCGTATCTCCTGAAGCGCTCCCCAGCCTGCGGTGAGTATATCGACCATGACGTAGTCGCCGCCGTTTTCGAGTACCACGTCGGCTCGGCGTTTCATCTCGTCGGCGGGCGCGGTTATATTCGGGAAGTAGAGCTTCGTCTCCCCTGTCTCTTCCTCCGCCTCGCGCTTTGCTTCGAGCGTCTTCTCAACGCGCTCGTCGAAGCCGTTGAACTCCATGTCGGCGAGGTTCTCGTCGTCCTTGACGACGTCGAGACCGCCCGCCCAGCTCTCGTACGCTACGCGGGCGTGTTCGTCAGCGCGTAGCCCGAGCTTAGGCTTGACGATAGTTCCGACGACAGGGCGGTCGGTCGCGCCGACGCGCTCCTTAACTCCTTCGTATCCGAGCGCGGGACCCGTGAACGCCTCGACCACCTCGGGCGGAAAACGTACGTCTTCGAGACGTAGGTTGACGACCTCGCTCAGCCCGAAGATATTGCCTGCGATAGAGCTGAGAATCTGGGGTATGCTACCCGCCTCGAAAAGCGGCGTCGGATACGCGACCGTCACAACGCCCTCGTTTCCATTACCCGATTCGGTCTCGACGACGCGAGCGCCTATCTCGTAAATCTCTTCGTTCATCGTCGTAAGATTAGGGTCCCACGTACCTATCGACGACTCGGCGGCGACCGCCCCCGCCGCCCAGTCGAACTCAACGTCATCGACGTGTTTCAGGTAGAACTCGCAGACAAGCTCGTCGTCCTCTGGCTCCGTTCCGGTCTCTACAAAGTCCGTGTACTCTAGACCTTCTTTCGCCATATCGGCGTTACGCGCGCATCCGTCATTACTCTTGGTCCTCACGCGCTACAGGTCGCTACCGCAGTTTCCGCAGAACAGGTCGTCCTCGTCCACTTCCTCACCACAGTCGCCGCATACAGGTACGTCTTCGTCGTCCTGTTCGACCTTCCCGTTCTCCGAGTCCATTCTCCAGTACGCCGAGAAGCCGAGAGCAGAGACTACTGCCCCGACGACCCCGAGACCGAACAGGTACTGCTCGCGGTCCCCGTCTACCGTGAACGGCAGGAGTCCGTCGTCGTTAACGCGCTCCTGAGGTCCGTCCTCGACTCCTTCTATACGTCCGCCGCTTTGGTCATCTTCTTCATCTTCGTCATCTACCGGCGTTCCGACGAAGAACTCCTCTGTCGCCGAGTCTTCCAGACCTTCTTCGTCCGTGACTGTGACCGTAACCGACCATTCGCCGCTCTCCTCGAAGATATGCTCGAAGCTCTCGACCTCCGCGCCGAATCCGTTGCCTTCTTCGGACCGCAAG
>JAQZCZ010000035.1 GCA_028751095.1 Euryarchaeota archaeon Ods01
CCCTCGGAACGTTCGTCCTCGTGTTCCTCCTCTATTACCTCTATCTCCGCTTCGGGAAGTTCTTCACGTATCAGGCTCTCAACCTGTTGAGCGTCCATATTCGTCGTTGCGCCCCGCGCGACATAAGCGCTCCCACAACAGTTTTGACCGCTCCGGCGCTTTCTCCGGCATGGCGAATATCGAAAAACATAGAGAGGCGGGGCGTATACACCAGCAGGTTTCGGAGACGGCGCGCGGCATGGTCGAGGAAGGCGCGTCCCTACTCGAACTTGCGGAGACGGTTGAGGACGAGATACGCGCCGAAGGCGGCGCTCCGGCTTTCCCTGTCAATATCTCGCGCGACGAGGAGGCGGCACACGCGACCCCCGCGCGCGACTCCGACGAAACCTTCGGTGAGGAGATGGTCAACGTCGATATTGGGGTCCATGTCGATGGCTGGATTGCCGACGCCGCGTTCACTGTAGACCTGTCGGGCAACGGCGAACTCGTCGAGGCGTCTCGCGAGGCTGTCGAGGCGGCGGTCGAACGTGTTGAGGCGGGTGTATCGACCGCCGAACTCGGTACCGTCATCGAGGAGACTATCGAGGGCTACGGATACACTCCCGTCTACAACCTGACGGGGCACGGTCTGGGCGAGTACGAACAGCACACGTCGCCGAGCGTTCCCAACCGCGGCGTTGACCAAGGAGTGACGCTCGAATCCGGCGACGTTATCGCCATCGAACCCTTCGCTACCGACGGAACCGGAAAGGTCAAGGAAGGCGGCGACGAGGAAATCTACTCGCTCCAAGACCCCGATGCGCGCGTCCGTTCGCGTCGCGCTCGCCAACTCGTTGAGTCCGTTGCCGAAGAGTACCGCACCCTACCGTTCGCCAAACGTTGGCTCGACAACGACCGCCTCGATATGTCTCTCCGCCGTCTCAAGTCGACCGACGTTGTCGAAGGCTATCCCGTCCTCAAGGAGGACGACGGATTCTACGTCTCTCAGGCTGAACACACCGTAATCGTCGAAGAGGACGGATGCGAGGTCACGACGAGATAAGTAAACTGTTATGTTCGTCGGGTTCGTAGGGGGTAAAATAGAATGGAACGGTTAGACGTAGTTGAGGTGATGCTCACAGCCGAGGCGTACAACGAAAACCCCGAACTCGACGAGGACGACCTGCCACCACGTTTCCGTAAGGCGGCGTGGAACGGCGAGCGTAAGATAGAGCGTCCTCTCACGGTTACCGAGGACTTTGTCGAGGAGGTGCACGGGGAGGAAGGTGCGTGGGAAGCTATCGAGGAGCTACCCTTTACAGACCGCGACACCCTCGACGGCACCCTACGTTTCACCGTAACGGACCTCGCCCGCGACTGGTACCGCGACCAAGCCGACGCAGACCGTGTTTCTCTCAATCCTGCTCTTGCGTACGAGTTCGGAGACGACTTCGACGTCAGCTACGACGAGGTCGTTGCGGAGAACCGTCCGAAGGAGGCGGATGCCGAATGGGTCCATAGCCTCGTAGAGGAGATACTCGGCGAGGGCGAAGACGCCGAGGAGATGCTTGAACTCGTCGAGATATACGCCCCTGCGGAGATAGAACAGGGACTTGACGACATCGTCCTTACCGACGAACAGGAGAAGGAGGTCGAGAAGGTGATGAAGGCGATAGAGCACCGTGACTATCTCCGTGAGGTCGGTCTCAGCGAAATCGGCAAACTGCTGTTCGTCGGTCCCCCCGGGACGGGTAAGACGAGTACTGCGAAGGCGTTGAGCGGAAGGCTCGAACTACCCTTTATCGAGGTCAAGCTTTCGATGATAACCTCGCAGTACCTCGGTGAGACGGCGAAGAACGTCGACAAGGTCTTCGAACTCGCCAAGATGCTGTCGCCGTGCATACTGTTCATCGACGAGTTCGACTCCATCGCCAAGACCCGCGACTCCGACGAACACGCGGCGCTCAAACGGACGGTCAATACGCTCCTCAAGAGCATCGACGATATCTCTCTTGTCCGCGACTCGGTGCTTCTCATCGGTGCGACCAACCACCCCAAGATGCTCGACTACGCCGCGTGGCGACGTTTCGACGAAATCGTTGAGTTCCCTGCCCCCGACGAGGAGATGCGCGCCCAGATTCTCCGTATCATCACTCACGATGTCGAGATAGAGGACTTCGACGCCGACGAACTTGCCTCGGAGACCGAGGGACTGACGGGAAGCGACCTACGCCTCGTTCTCCGTGAGGCGGTTCTCGATGCCCTCACCAACGACCGAACGAAGCTTACCCACGACGACCTCGTCCGCGCCGTCGAGAACTTCGAGAAACGGAAGAACCTCAAGGAACTCGACATGATGGAGGAGTCTTCGCCTATCAACGGCGGAGGACACGACCACGACCATAGTGCGGGGACGCATCAGCACTGATGCGCCTAACCCTCCTCGGAACCGGCGACTCGGCGGGCGTGCCACACGTCGGATGCGACTGTGAGACGTGCCGGCGGTACAAGGAGGAGGGCAAGCACCGTACGCGTTTCTCGATACTCGTCGAGAACGACGGCGAACGTGTCCTTATCGACGCCTCGCCCGACCTACGTTTCCAGTTTCTACGCGAAGGCATCGACGGTATCGACGCCGCGATAATCACGCATGCACACTTCGACCATTACGCGGGACTCGGTAACCTCTACCGCGTAATCTGGGACCCGCTTCCGCTCTACGGCGCGCCGAACGTACTTGACGCCGTCCTTGACGAGTACTCGTACCTCCCGTTTCCGCGCCGTATCAACGTCGAGCCTTTCGAGCCTTTCGAGGTCGCGGGTCTGGAGTTCACTCTCGTCCCTGTCCACCATCCGCCCGCGGAGACCTACGGCGTCGTGATACGTGACGGCGACACCAAGGTCTCTATAACCGGCGACACCTCGCGTTTCTTCGACGACGACTCTTTCGAGGAGATGCGCGAACCCGACCTTCTTATCGCCGACGCCTTCGTGCCTGCCGACACGACACACAACCGTTTCGTCGCTGACCGTATCTCTGACGACGGACTGGAGTTCGCCGACAAACACATGACGTACGAAGGCGCTCTCGACCTCGCCGAAGCCCTTGACGCCGACGAGGTAGCCCTCGTCCATCTCTCGCATTACTTCGACAACGAGTACGACGAACTCGCCGACGACGGCGACAGCTACGTCTTCTGAGGCGAAACGTAAGGGATTAACCCGAAGGACGAAAAGATGACTTAGATGTCATCCGAAGCCCCGTCCGCGGAAGAGAAACGAGAGGCACACGTGCGCGGAGTCAAGGTTACCGCCTTCTCGTGTATTCTCGGAATCGCGGCGGGTGTTCTCTCGTGGGCGCTCACGCAGGGAATGGTTGTCGGAGCCGCCGACGCTTTCCCTGACCGTACCGGACTCGCCGTCCTCGTTGGTGCGGTGGCGGTACAGAAGCCCTTCCTGCCCTACCTCGGGAAGCACGAGATGTCAAAGAAGGACTGGGCTTACGTCGGATTCATGACCTTCGACCTGTGGTTTGTGACGTGGACCGTTCTTCTTACGGCGGGCGTTTAGAACGCGACGGCGAACGCCGCAATAACGACCGACACGGCGACTAGCGCCGTATCGCCGCGCCGCCATTCGAGTGAACGTAACGAACTCCGGTCACTGTCGTATCCACGCGACTCCATAGCGAGCGCTAAGGTGTCGGCGCGTCTGAAAGACCGCGTCAGAAGCGTGAACGCCGTCGAACGTATACGCGTGTACCAGCCCTGTTTGTCGCCGAGACGTGCCTTACGCGCCTCTTGGACCCGCTTTGACTCCTCGAAGACGAGCGGGAAGAAACGCGCCGCCGCCGCGAACATCGTCCCCCAGTCCTTTTCGTTGACGCGTGGAACCGGTGCGAGGAAGAACTCGACGGCGAGACGTACGTCGCCCGTCCTCGTCGTCGCCGAAACGACGTATGCGAGCGCTATGATGACGACGAAACGACCCGAAGCTACCGCGCCCGCCGCCGTACCTGCGGCGACGCCGTCGGGGTCCGACAGAGCGCGCGCCGCCGTGCCGACCACGAGTATCAACAGTACGAGACGTACGTCGTGCAGAATCTCGCGTCCCCGAACGTCTGCTGACCGCGCCGCGGCGTACGCCGCGCCCCCGACGGCGACCGTAGCGAGCGCAGACGCCCATGTGAGAGCGAGGGAGACGGCGACGAGAGCCGCGAGCTTTGCGCGTGCGTCGGCGCAGTGGAGAAAGGTGTCGCGGTCACGGTACGCGAACTTCATCGGTACGCCCACGGGGTCCGGACGCCGTACTCCTCCACGCCGCCGGAGAACAGTTCGTCGGGCGTGCCGTCTTCGACAACCCTCCCGTCGTCCAGAACGACCGCCCGCGTTGCGTACTCGACAAAAGGTGTCGCGTCGTGCGTCGCCACGACCACCGTAGTCCCCTTCTCGTTCTCCTCAACGATACGTTCGACGACGCTCCGCTCACCGTCGTAGTCGAGTCCCGCGAGAGGCTCGTCGAGAGCGAGAACGTCGGGGCGCATAGCCAGCACCCCCGCGAGCGTCACGCGTCGTAGTTCGCCGCCCGAGAGTTCGTACGGCGACCTGTCGAGGAGTTCGGTCGCCCCGACCGCCTCCGCCGCCTCGTCAACGCGCCGCTGTATCTCGTCACGTTCCAAGCCGAGGTTTTCGGGACCGAACGCAATATCGTCTTCGACGGTCTCGGCAACCACCTGCGACGCGGCGTCCTGAAAAGTCATGCCGACGCGTCGACGCGCGTGTTCGTCGTCCTCGTCGGTCGGCACACCGTCTACGTATACGTTTCCCTCGTCCGGCAGGAGTAGACCGTTCAGGTGACGGAGGAAGGTCGTCTTACCGCTACCGTTTCCGCCGAGGAGGAGGACGAAGCCGCCTTCCTTGAACTCGGCGGTCACGCCGTCTAGCGCGCGTTCGTCCTCGTATCCGTAGACGAGGCTTTCGACACGTATCATGCGGCGACCGTTTCGGAGGCGGCGCTCCGTACCCGTAACGTATGCGCCGCGAGTACGACAAATCCGACGCCCATCAGGGCAGGGAGGTAGACGCCGTATCCGACCGAATGCGCGACTTCAAGGCTCCACGCCGAGACTTCGAGATAGCCTGCGACGGTCACGCCGACAGCCGCCACGCCGACGACACCGTAGCCCGCGCCGACGTAGCTCTCACGGACGTTCTTTACGGCGGCGACGGCGAGCGCTATACCGACCGCTCCGAGAACCGCGGCGGCGACGCCGTAGACGAAGACCGACGGTGCAGTTGCGGCGGTCTCCACGATAGCCTCATCGTCTGTCAGGGTTAGTTCGCCCCCACCGAAGTATCCAGGTACTCCTGCGGTCGCCTCTACCGCCTCGCCCCCGTCTTCGACAGTTTCCGAGAGATGCGCCCACGGAATCAGGACGCTCATCACCAGACCCGCTCCGAGGGCGACGCCGTATAGCGCCCTTTCTTCGACTCCGCGGACCCGCGGACCCGTCGAAGCCGACGCGACGCCGGACCGAGATAGGCTTTCCGAAAGACCGACCGCGAGGGCTATCTCGGGAAGGCTTGTAACGACGAACGGCGCTACTCCCGCCGCGAACGCCGCTTCGGGACTCATTCCGAAGAACTCCATCAGACGCGCCGCCCCGACGACGAGAATCAGTCCCGACGCCGCAACGCCGCCCGCCGCCTTGAGCGACAGACGTTCGACACCCGTCCGTCCGTCACCCAGTTCGGCAAGGAAGCCCGCAACCGCCGCTCCGACGGGGAAGGCGAGGATATACCCGCCTGTCGGTCCAAGCAGAACGCCCGCACCGGCGCTACCGCCCGAGAAGACAGGGAGTCCTGCGGTACCCAGCAGAACGTACAGCGTGATAGCCACGAATCCCCATTTCGCCCCGAGTAGGAAGCCCGCGAGCATAACGAAGAAGGTCTGTAAGGTGAATGGCACGGGACCGAGAGGGACGGTTAGGAGCGCACCCGCTCCCGTCAGCGCGGCGAGAACGGCGGCGTACGCCATCTTCCGTATCTTCTCTGACTGTTCCATATCCGACCGTCTCCGTCAACCGGAAAAACGGTTGTGGTTTACACGACTTTGCCGGTTTCCCGCTTTTTATTAGCCTAGGGTACGTACGCGTAACCGATGATACTGGTGCTCGAAAACGAGGTCGACCTCGACGAACGGTACCTCGTGGACGAGATAACCCGCTACCTTCCCGAACATGGTGTCTACGATTACGCGCGTCAGGGCGGACAGCCTGACCTTAGCGCCGTAGACGGGGTTATCGTGGGCGGAAGTACGGCGGGCGTCTACGAGGCAGACCAGCACGGCTGGATGCGCGAGCAGAAACGTCTAATCCGCGAACTCGTCGACAACGGCGTGCCGACCCTCGGTATCTGTTTCGGGCACCAGATAATAAACGACGCCCTCGGCGGCGATGTCGAGTACACCGGCGTCCGCCGCGCCAACCTCGTCAACGCCGACCTCGGCGATGACCCCCTCTTTGACGGCGTCAGCGACGTCGTCCCCGTACTCCACTCCGACCGCGTGACCGAGACGGGCGAAGACATGGAGGTCGTCGGAAGTGCCGACTACTACGACGCCTTTGCCACCCGACACCGCGATGCCCCCGTCTGGACCGTTCAGTACCATCCCGAGTTCACGCCGCGTGTCAAACACCTCGGCAACGGCTGGACCGACAACGACCTCTCGTTCGATAGGTCGAACGCGACGCGGACTTTGCGCAACTTCAGCACTCTGGCGACGCGTCACTCCCGAAGACGCGACGGGAACCGTGATGCACGACGAGACTCCGTTCCTTCCTCGCCTGACTTCCGTCACGAAGACGTGACGGGAGGCTTCGAAGGCGTCGCAAGCCGAACCGACTAAGTTTACGGACCCGGTTCTTCTCCTGTGAAAGCGACGTACGAGGACGGTACCGTCCGTGTCGAAAGGGACGCCCGTCAACAGCTCTACGACGCCAGCGGCTTCGGGACGCCCCTGGACGGCGATGCCGTAGCTCTCACGCCCGTCGAGGCGGCGTATCTCCTCGCCCAAGGAAAGCTTGAAGATATCGACGGCGACGGATACGCGGCTTTCGCGCGGCGTGCCCTCGACGACACCGCAACCTTACGCGTCTACTCCGACCTACGTGACCGCGGCTACTACCTGTCACACGACGACGCCCTCTGTCTCTACGAACGCGGAGACCATCCGGCGAACTCGACGCCCGAGACGCGTGTCGAAGCCGTCTCCGAGGACGCCGTCGTCGAGCCTGCCCGACTGCCGTCCCTTCTCGCCGTTGCCGACGACGACGGCGACGTTACCTACTTCGCCGTCGAACGCACCGAACCCGAGGGTGACTTCGCCGACGTTACGCAGAAGAACGTCGAAGCCGCCCCGACTACCGGCTCCGGCGTAGCCGTCGGCTCTGACGGTACGCTCGCCGAAGCCCGTTACGGCTCCGAGCGACCCGACGACGCACTCGTCCTTTCGTCGGTCGAAGCCGCCTACCTCGCTCGCCGCGGCGTCTTGGACGCGGATACGGAAGCAGACGACCACCGTCTCGCCGTTTACGCCGACCTACGTGACCGCGGGACGTGTCCACGAACCGGTTTCAAGTTCGGAGCCGACTTCCGACTCTACGAGACGACCGACGACGACCACGCCGCCCTCCTCGTCTCTGCGCTTGATAGCGACGCCCGCGTACCTGTCGTCGAGGTTTCACGCGCCGTCCGTCTCGCACACGGCGTCAAGAAAAAGATGTCTTTCGCTCTCGTAGGCGACGGCGTCGAGTATGTCGTCGTCGAACGCGAACGTCCCTGAACCGTGAGTCTCTTGTTCCTCGGCGCATAGCACGAACAGTGGCAGACCTGTTCACGTCCGAGGCTTCGCCGGAGACTGAGGCTGACTTCGCGCCCGTCGAGACCGGCGTTTCGTTCGAGAACGCGCTCGCCGCCGCGAGAAACGGCGACCGTCTGACCGTCGAGGAGGCGACCGAACTCCTGACGACGGGTACGGACGCCGACGGCATCGACGAGGGGCGTAAACGTGAGCTGTTACGCGCCGCCGACGCCCGCCGCCGTGAGGTCGTCGGCGACGAGGTGACGTTCGTCGCCAACATCAACAACAACGTCACGACAGCGTGCGATGTCGGCTGTCTGTTCTGTAACTTCAAGGACGCCCCCCGCGAGTTCAAGTCCGAGGGCGGCGACGGATTTACGCGTACGGTCGAGGAGTCGCGCGAGGTCGCAGAGGACGCCCGAGACCGCGGTGTCTACGAAATCTGCTCCGTCAGCGGCTTACATCCCGCGCTCGTCCTTGACGAGGAACACCGCGAGGCGGTCGAGGGGACGGCGCGTTACACGCCGCCTGACGAGTTCACCAAGGACCCCGGGACGTACGTCGAACAGATACGTGCGATGGACGACGCGGGTCTACATGTCCACGCCGTCACGCCGGAGGAGGCGGAACACGCGCGGCGCGGTACCGACCTAACCTACCGCGATGTCTACGAACGTCTTGCAGACGCCGGACTCGACACCGTCCCGGGAACCGCGGCGGAGATACTCGTTGACGAGGTACGCGACGTAATCTGCCCCAACAAGATAGATACCGAGGGCTGGATGGACGCGATGCGCGGTGCTGTCGACGCAGGACTCGGCGTGACGGCGACGATGATGTACGGACACGTCGAGAACGCCCGCCACCGCGCGCTCCATCTCAAACGCGTCCGCGAACTACAGGACGAAACCGGCGGTATCACCGAGTTCGTGCCGCTCTCGTTCGTCCACGAGAACACGCCTCTCGGAGACCGTGGCGTTACGGGAGCGTCACGCGCCGAGGACGAACTCGTTGTCGCCGTCTCGCGTCTCTTCCTCGACAATATCGACAACATACAGTCGTCGTGGGTCAAGTACGGCGACGAACTCGGCGCTCGTATGCTCGACTGCGGCGCGAACGACTTCATGGGGACGCTCCTCTCGGAGGAAATCACCAAACGTGCCGGAGGTGACCACGGCGAGTTCCGTTCTTTCGAATGGTACGTCGATACCCTACGCGACATGGGACGCGTCCCCGTCGAACGTTCGACCGACTACGAGAAACGCCGCGTCGTCGATGGACCGCCGTACGGACCCGTCCTCGGACCGAGCGCAGACGGCACGCCTCTCATCGACTGATTCTGAAAGTTATATGTGTCTCGCCGCCGACGCGCCGACATGGGTAGCGTAAAGACTCTCCGCGTCGACGAACCCGCGTCGTCGCGGTCTCTCGGAACCGGCGCATTCGTCTTCTCCGACGACTACTCGGTCTTCGACTGGGGCAAGATGCCTGATACCATCGACGGAAAGGGCGCGGCGCTCTGTGCGACCGGCGCGTACACCTTCGAACTCCTTGAGGACGAAGGCGTGCCGACACACTACCGCGGCGTCGTACAGGACGGCGAGGCTGTCGCCTTCGACGAGGCGGACCGACCGACCGACAGGATGGCTATCGAACTCACACAGGTCCCCGACCTGCCCTTCGACGACTCGGCGGGCGAGTACGACTACGACACGTTCCACGAGGAGGGCGGCGACAACTACCTCGTACCCCTCGAGGTCGTCTTCCGTAACGCCGTTCCGCCCGGGTCGTCGCTCCGCGCCCGCCGACATCCCACCGACCTCGGACTCGACCTCGACGACTGGCCCGACGAAACTGTCGAACTCGATGAACCCGTCGTCGAGTTCTCGACCAAGTTCGAGAAGAAGGACCGTTACCTCGGCGAGGACGAGGCGCGCCGCGTCTCGGGACTCGACGACGGTTCCTTCGAAACCCTCCGTGAGACGGCGCACCGCGTCAACGACGTTATCACCGAACACGCCGACGACGTTGACCTGTCGCATCAGGACGGAAAAATCGAGTGCCTCTACCACGACGGCGAAATCAAGGTTGCCGATGTCGTCGGAACCTTCGACGAGAACCGTTTCCTCCGCGACGGGACCCAGATAAGCAAGGAGTTCCTGCGTCAGTTCTACAAGGGCTATGACCCCGAATGGGTTGAGGCTGTCACCGAAGCCAAGGACGAGTCCGACGAACGCGGCGTCGCAGACTGGAAGTCGCTCTGCGATGTAAAGCCCAAGCCGCTTCCCGGCGACGTTGCGCTCGCCGCGAGCAACCTGTACCGCGCCGGAGCGAACGAGTACGTCGGACGCGAGCTGTTCAACGCGCCGCCTCTCGGCGAGGTCATCGACCGTATCGACCGTAAGACTTAGACGTTGACCGCGTAGATACCGTCGCGGGACCCGACGTAGACCCTTCTGTTCTCGACGACGTGGCTACGTGCCTTTCCTTCGGGAAGTTCGACCGACGCCGCGACCTCGCCGTCGGTTATTCGATGGACGCCCTCTTCCGTGACCGCGTATACGTCTCCGACCACCGAGATGCCCGCGAGTTCCGAGCCGTCGAGTTCGACCGACCAGCGCTCATTACCGTCCGGCGCGAACGCCCGCAGGTAGCGGACACCCGCGTAGACGGTGTCGTCGTCGAACGCGACCCTATAGCCCTCGCCCATATCGACGGTCCAGAGTTCCTCGCCGTCGTCGGCGTCAACGGCGCGTAGGTCGAACGAGTGCCGGAAGTAGACGTTTCCGTGCGCCACACCGCGTATCCACGAGTTCGTTCCCTCGACACCGTGGCTCCAGAGTTCTTCGCCGTCGGCGTACGACGCGATGCGTCCCGACTGGCTGAAGTAGACCGTACCCTCGTCAACTTCCACGGTAGATACCCGGTCGTCGCTCGTGTATCTCCAGCGCTCGTCGCCTTCGGACGCGTCTAACGCGAAGAGAGCGCCGCCCGCCGTCACGTACGCGTCCTCTCCCGCGACCCCTGCTACCGAGACATCGGGTGCGAGTTCTTCTGCGGGCACCTCAAACTTCCAGACCTCGTCTCCGTTGACATCGAAACGGTGAGCGACGCCCTTGTCTGTACCCACGAGTACCCCGTCGTCGTGCAGTACGGGCGGGTCGTAGACGCTGCCTACGTCGCGCACCCAGCGCTCCGCCCCGTCGAGTTCGAGCGCGTAGAGTTCGCCGTCACCGCTTCCTATCGCATCGTCCGCCTTCCCGAAGTAGACGCCTCGGTTGAAGGCACCGTCGCCCACCACGACGCGCGTGTACGTCGAGTAGCCGCCCGTCTCGCCGTACGTCCATACGTCGTCGCCGTCGGAGGTGAGCGCTAGAACGCCGCCGCTCCCTTCGCCGTCCCAGTCCTCGCGTCCGTATACGGTGCCGTCGTGAACCACGTCTACGTTCCCACCTACGTCGTGTTCCCAGACGACGCCGGTTTCGTCCCTCTGTTCGTTACCGTCGTCCAGACAGCCCGACAGTCCGGCGGCTACGACCGCTCCTGCCGTGACGAACTCCCTACGTCTCATACCGTCGTCTTCTGCTCCTGATTCCATAACCCTTCCGTAGGCTAAAACGTCCGTTTCAGTCACCCGAAAGGGAAGACGTATTATCGTAGCGTCACGAACTCGGCGTATGACCTACGAAGCCGTCGTCCGCGTCACGCTCAAGGAAGGCGTCCTTGACCCTGAGGCGAAGACAATCGGCAAGTCGCTCCGCCGTCTCGGATTCGACGTTGACGGGGTGCGGACCGCCGACGAGTACGTCGTCGAGTTCGACGCCGCCGACGAGGAAGAGGCGCGCGCCGAGGCGGAAGAGATGTGCGAATCGTTGCTCGCTAATCCGACGATACACGACTACACGGTGGAGGTGCGATGACCGTAGCCGTACTCAACTTCGGCGGTTCGAACTGCGACCGCGACGTGGTCAAGGCGCTCCGCCGTCTCGAAGTTCCCGCCGATGTCGTCTGGTACAAGGACGAGGACCGTGTAGCCGACGCCGACGCCGCCGTACTTCCGGGCGGCTTCTCGTACGGCGACTATCTCCGCGCCGGAGCGATGGCGGCGCGCACGCCCGTCATGGACCGCGTCCGTGAACTCGTCGAGGAGGGCGCGCCCGTTCTCGGCATCTGTAACGGCGCGCAGATACTCTGTGAGGCGGACGTCGTTCAAGGCGCGTACGCACAGAACCTCTCTGCCAAGTTCCAGTGCGAACCCGCGCGCCTCCGTGTCGAGACGACCGATACGCCGTTCACGCGCGAACTCAGCGAGGGCGACGTTATCGAGGTTCCGATTGCGCACGCCGAAGGACGGTACGTCCCCGACGACCTCGACGCGCTCCTCGACGAGGACCGCGTCCTGTTCCGGTATGTCGATGAGAACGGCGACGCGACCGACGAGGCGAACCCCAACGGAAGCGTCGATAATATCGCGGGCGTCGTCGGCGAGTCGCGTAACGTAGCCGCGATGATGCCCCATCCTGAACGTGCGTCGCACCCCCTCCTCGGAAGCGACGACGGACTCGACGTTCTCGCGGGATTTGACGCCGCCGACTCCGAGTAGAAAGCCTAAAGCGCGCCCCTCTTCTTGGACCAACATGGTCAACGTCGCGGTAAACGGGTACGGAACGATAGGGAAACGCGTAGCCGACGCCGTCGCGCTACAGGACGACATGGAGGTCGTCGGCGTGGCGAAGACGAAGCCCAACTTTGAGGCGCGTAACGCCGTCGAACAGGGGTATCCGCTCTACGCCGCAGTCGAGGAACGCGCCGACGAGTTCGGCGACGCAGGTATCGAAATCGCTGGCGACGTCGCCGATATGCTCGAAGCCGCCGATGTCGTCGTTGACGCCACGCCGTCGGGCGTCGGCGCGCAGAACGCAAGCCTGTACGACGAACACGACGTTAAGGCGGTCTTTCAGGGCGGCGAGAGCGACGATGTCGCCGAAAGGAGCTTCAACGCCTCCGCGAACTACGACGACTGCGTTGACGCGTCGAGCGTCCGCGTCGTCTCGTGCAACACGACGGGTCTCCTGCGCGTCCTCCATCCGCTCGAACGCGACCACGGAGTCGGAAAGGTACGCGCGACACTCGTCCGCCGCGGCGGCGACCCGGCGCAGCACGGACGCGGACCCATCAACGACATACTCCCGAATCCCGTCACCATACCGTCGCACCACGGACCCGACGTACGTACCGTCATGGATGTCGATATCACGACGACCGGCTTCAAGGTACCCGCGACACTCATGCACGTCCATTCGCTCAACGTCGAGACGACCGCATCGCGTGACGAGGTAATCGAGACGCTCGAAGACGAATCGCGCGTCCGTTTCGTCGAACCCGACGACGGAATCCCCAGCACCGCCGAAATCAAGGAGATGATGCTTGACGAGGGACGCCCGCGCGGCGACGCGTGGGAGAACATGGTCTGGCGCGATTCGCTGACGGTCGAGGACGACGAACTCTACCTGTTCCAGGCGATACATCAGGAGAGCGATGTCGTTCCCGAGAACGTCGACGCCGTCCGCGCCCTCGCGGGTATCGCTGACCGTGACGAGAGCGTCCAAGCGACGAACGAGACGCTTGGAATCTAGGTTCACGAGTATCCGGTCCTCGTCCTCCAGATCTTCATTTCTTCTAATCTGTCCTCCGCGTTGCGACAAAATACCACTACATGTAGTGTCCACGATATAGTGTACCCGACATTTCGCCCCGTCTAACCAAGTTTTATTACCCCCGCCGACTAACGACGTGTCGTTCAGGAGGAAGAATATTTGAGCACTAAGGAGTCTGTCGAACTGCCGGTGAAACGCACGACGGGAGAGACGCTGAAGGAACGGCTTACGGAGAACGCATACGAGCGTATCCTACCCGCGCGGTACCTACGTCAGGACGAAGACGGAAAGATGGTCGAGGACCAAGAAGACCTCTTTGAGCGCGTCGCCAAGAACGTCGCGCTTGCCGAGGCGGTCTACGCCGCCGAGGAGCGCGGCGAGGCGGTTCTGGTCGAGCCTTCTGACGTAAAGCCCGACCACTCGAACCGCGACGACCTCGTCGGGGAGGTCTTTGGCGAGGGCGTCTCTCTCGACGACGACGTAAAGACGGAACTGACGGAGCGCAACGTATCGAAGTTTGCCTACGACACCGTCGTACCCAAGCTTGACGGCGAGGTCCGTGACCGTGTCGAGGATACGCGCGCGGAGTTCCAAGAGGCGATGGAACGTCTGTCTTTCATTCCTAACTCGCCCACGCTGATGAACGCGGGCGACGAACTCCAGCAGCTAAGCGCGTGTTTCGTTGACTCGCCCGCCGACGACATGCAGGATATACACGAGACGGCGAAGGAAGCCGCTGAGGTGTTCCAGAGCGGCGGCGGAATGGGCTATGCGTTCTGGAAGCTACGTCCCTACGGCGACCCCGTCGGCTCTACGGGCGGAATCGCTTCCGGACCTATCACCTTCATGCGGACATTCGACCAGATGTGCCAGACTGTCGCGCAGGGCGGCACGCGACGCGGCGCGCAGATGGGCGTGATGCGTGTCTCTCACCCCGACGTAATTCAGTTCATCCATGCCAAGAACAAGGATGTCTCGCTCGCACACACCCTTCGGCTCAACGACCCCGACGACTACACCCACACCTCGTTCACCGAGGCTCTCGACGAGGCGCGCGAACTCATAGACGACGAGGGACGCGTCCCCGAACATCTCCGTAACGCCGCCGAAGGACATCTGTCCAACTTCAATATCTCGGTCGGAATCTCTCACGACTTCATGGAGGCTCTCGAAAACGGCGAGGACTTCACGTTCACCAACCCGCGTACCGGAGAGCCACATGTCGCCACCGAAGGTACGAAGGAGATATACGAGCGTTTCGGACTCGGCGAGTACGTCGAGGTGGGCGAGGTTCTCAGCGTCCCTGCCGACGAAATCTGGGAGCGTATGCTCGAAGGAGCCTACGAGAACGGCGAACCAGGCGTTATCTACCTTGACCGTGTCAACGACGAACACTCGTTCGACGTTGAGGAACATCCTGACCACGAGATGCTTGCCACGAATCCGTGCGTCACGGGTGATACGCTCATCAGCACCGACAACGGTCTAGTGCCCGCCGAAGAACTCTACGAGAGCGGCGTGGCGACTGACGTGGTTGTGGACGGACGCCTCACCGACGAGACGGTCAAGGAGGCGAGTAGCGTCTACAAGACGGGTGAAAAGCACGTGTACAAGCTGACCACCGAGGAAGGCTACGAGATACGTCTCACAGCCGACCACCGTGTCATGACGGACGACGGCTGGGTGGAAGCAGAAAACCTCGACGATGGCGATACAGTCCATATACAGAACACGAAGGGCGGATTCGGAATCCATGGAGCCTCCGAGGAAGGACGCGTGCTCGGCTGGCTCGTCGGCGACGGACATCTCAAGCACGGCGAGAAACGCGCTGTCCTCAGCTTCTACGACGAAGACACAGAGGTATCCGAGGAGTTCGCCGACGACGTAAACGCCGTCGTGCGTGAACCCGTGGGGAACGCCGATTACGAAATCTGTGTATCTGAGATACCGCGCTCCGACGACTGCCCAGGCGGGGGCGCGCTTGAACAGCGTATCCGTTCGGAGAGACTATACGAGGTCGCAGAGGAAGCAGGTCTGGTCAAGGACAAGCTCTCCGTCCCCGACACGGTGATGCGTGGGAGCGAGGAGATGGCGCGCGGATTCCTGCGCGCGTTGTTCTCCGCGGACGGTAGCGTGCAGGGCAACGCCGAAAAAGGCGTTTCTGTCCGTCTCACGAGCACCGACGAGGGAATGCTCAAGGACGTACAGCGACTCCTCCTCAACTTCGGTATCTTCAGCAGGCTGTACGAGGAACGCCACGAATCCGGTACGAAAGAGCTACCCGACGCGAACGGCGGTACAGCCGAGTACGAGGTGCAGGCAGACCACGACCTCGTCATTTCGAGGGACAGTCTCGTCCGTTTCCGTGACGAGATAGGATTTCTGCTTGACGAAAAGAACGAAGCACTCGACGCTAAGCTCGCCGAGTACGACCGTGGACCGTACGCCGACAGCTTCGAGGCGACCGTCGAGTCGGTCGAACACGACGGGCACGAGGCTGTCTACGACCTAACCGAACCCGACACGCATTCCTTCATCGGAAACGGTGTCGTGGTTCACAACTGCGGCGAACAGCCGCTTGAGGAGTACGAGGCGTGCAACCTCGGACATATCAACCTCTCGACGCTCGTGGCGCGCGACGCTCCAGACTGGCGCGACTGGTACGACGCTCACGGCGACGAGTACGCGTCTCTCGAAGACGCCGTCAACGCCTTCCTCGACGAGGCGCTCGACTGGGACGAGTTCAACGACCGTATCGATACCGGCACGCGGTTCCTCGAAAACGTCGTTACTATGAGCGACTTCCCTATCGACGAAATCGAGGAGAAGGTCGCCGAGATGCGTAAAATCGGTCTCGGAATCATGGGTTTGGCACAGATGTACGTTCAGACCGGAATCCGGTACGGAAGCGACGAGGCAAACGAGGTCGCTCGTCAGGTAATGCGCCATATTAACCACGAGTCGAAACGTACGTCGCACGACCTCGCCCGCGAACGCGGCGTCTTCGACGAATGGCACAAGAGCAAGTACGCCGACCCGACCGAGTACGCCGACTGGTTCGAGAAACAGACGGGCGAGAGCGCCGACGACTGGGAGGACGGCTATCCGGTGCGCAACCACAACACGACGACCATCGCGCCGACCGGGACGACCTCAATGATAGGCAACACGACGGGCGGATGCGAACCTATCTACAACGTCGCCTACTACAAGAACGTCTCCGACGACGTTCAGGGCGACGAGATGCTCGTCGAGTTCGACGACTACTTCCTCCGCGTCCTCCGTGCCAACGATATCGATGTTGACGCCGTCAAGGAGGAGGCGCAGGAACAGATGGCGGCGAACGAGTTCGACGGCGTCGAAGGTCTCGAAACCGTCCCCGACAGAATCGGCGAACTCTTCGTCACGACGGGCGACCTGAGCGCCAAGGAACACGCGGGTGTGCAGGTCGCATGTCAGGAAGGGGTTGACTCCGCAATATCTAAGACCGTCAACGCCCCCAACGACTCGACTGTCGAGGACGCGAAGGAGGTCTTCGAGTACATCTACAGACACGGCGGCAAGGGTGTCACCTACTACCGCGACGGCACGAGGTCGAAGCAGGTACTGACGACGCGCGCCGACAACAAGGACTCCGCCGACGATATCGACCCCGTCGAGGAGGTCCGCGACATGCTCGCAGAGGGCGAACTATCGGTCGATGAACTCACCGAAGGCGTCGAAGGAGTCGACCTGACGGACGCCGATACCGCAGAAGCGGGCGGCGAAACCCCGACGACCGCCGATACTGACCCGTCGACCGCCGAGACGAACGGGACGACCGAGACAGAGGCTCCCAAACGCGGCGACGAGTTCGCGCCGCGCCCGCGTCCCGACACCATCACGGGCGCAACACAGAAGGTCGAGACGGGCTACGGCGGTCTGTACGTCACTATCAACGAGGACGACCGCGGAATGTTCGAGGTCTTCGCCCGTATCGGCAAGTCGGGCGGATACACGGCGTCGTTCACCGAAGGGATAGCCCGCCTTACCTCGCTTTGCCTCCGCTCGGGAATCCCGCCCGAGCAGGTCGTCGAACAGCTTGAGGGCATACGGTCGCCAAAGGTCACCTTCGACCGCGGCGAGCAGGTACACAGCGTGCCCGACGCGATGGCGAAGGCGATGACGCGTTACATGGAGGGCGAGACACGTCCACAGCAGGCGCGTCTTCCGCTGACCGAGGAAGAAGAGAAGGAGGAAAGGCAGGCGGAGAGCGACGGAGGTACGGCAACCGTATCCGCCGACGCGACGACGCCCTCTGGCTCGGACACTTCAGACGTACAGCAGATAATCGACCAAGGACGCAACCCTGAGTGTCCTGACTGCGGCTCGATGCTCGTCTACACCGAAGGATGCGTCAAGTGCAACGACTGCGGATACTCCGAGTGCTGAGGTAGCGTCGCTCTTTTGACGCGCGGCGACGAACGCCGCCCATGTACGAGTTCGTCCACGCCGCGCCCGAGACGTGCGCTACGCCTTCTCGCGTCGCATACACTGCCGCACGAGCGGGCTACGACGCCGTAATTCTCCGTAACCACTCTGACGCGGACGAGGCGGAGGTTCCCGACGAGACGCACGTCCCTGTCTACGAAGGCGTTGAGGTCCGCGCCAATAACGTCGAGGGACTCCACGAGGAGGTGCGCCGTTACGAGGACGCCGATATCGTCGCTGTGCATGGGGGCGACGAGGCGATAAACCGCGCGGCGATAGACGCCGGCGTAGACCTCATCGCCCATCCCAGCCGTGGACGCGGACGTTCGTTCGACCACGTTCTCGCGCGAAAAGCCGCCGATGAGGGCGTCGCCGTCGAACTCTCTCTCGCCTCCGTACTGCGTTCCTCGGGCGGCGAGCGCGTGGGCGCTATACGCGACATACACGAACTCCTCATGCTTTCACGGAAGTACGGAACGCCGTTCGTCGTCTCCGCCGACCCCCGCGACCACCTCGAACTTCGTGCCCCACGTGAACTCCGCGCAGTCGCCCGTCTGGTCGGCGTTGAGGACGACGAGTTCGGACGCGCGACGACCGAAACCCCCGAACGTATACTCGCCGACAACGATGCGCCCGTCGAGGTGGTCGAGTGACCCTACCCAAGTCGCTCCGTCAGAGACGCCGCTACGTCTTCTTCGAGGCAGAGACGTTTCCCGACGCCTCGTTTTGCGAACACGACCTGCGCCGCGCGCTCTGGTTCGAGGCGCAGAACCTGTACGGCGACGTTACGAGCGCGGAGACGCGCGCCGAACTCGTAGAGTACGACACCGAGCAAGGAGGCGGCTTAGGCGTCATCCGTTGCGCTCACGACCGTGTCGACCAAACCCGCGCCGCGCTCGCATGCGTCGACGAGGTAGACGGCGACCGCGTTGGCGTCCGCGTACTCGGTGTCTCGGGGACCCTTGACGCGGGACTCGACAAGTACAGCGACGCCGTACCGACGACTCGCGCTACGACTGCTGACGGCGATGAGGCGTGGGAACGCGGCGACGCCGTCGACGTGCGCACAGACGACGGCTTTATGTGTGGCACGCACCACGACTACGGTAAGGAATGATACAGGACTCTCAGCAACAGGCGTACGACCGCGCCATCACGATATTCAGCCCTGACGGGCGTCTCTACCAGGTTGAGTACGCGCGCGAGGCTGTCAAACGCGGAACCGCGAGCGTAGGCGTTACGACGGACGAGGGCGTCGTTCTCGGAGCCTACAAACGCGTCCCGACCGAGCTGATGGAGGCGGAGAACGTCGAGAAGATATTCCAGATAGACGAGCATATCGGCGCGGCGAGCGCGGGGCACGTCACCGATGCGCGTAAGCTTATCGACATCCTGAGGCGCGAGGCACAGGTCAACCGTGCGTCGTACCAAGAGCCGATAGGCGTCGAGACGGTCGTCCGCCGCCTCTGTGACGAGATGCAGAAGTACACCCAGCAGGGCGGTGTCCGTCCGTTCGGCGTCTCGGTCATCGTCGGCGGAATTGAGGACGGCGAACCCCGTGTCTTCGAAACCGACCCGAGCGGTTCGTTCTACGAATGGCGCGCCACAGCGATAGGCGAGAACAGTGCCGAAATCAAGGAACGTTTCGAGCAGGACTACGAGGACGACCTGTCGCTCGGCGAGGGCGTAACTCTCGCTTACGACGCTGTCAAGGAGTCGAACGACGATATCACGCCCGAGGCGTTCGAGGTCGCATTCATTGAGAAGGAAACCGAGGAGTTCCGTAACCTGTCCGCCGACGAGGTCCGCGAGTACGTCGAGTAGCCCGCCGTTTTTTACGTTCCGCCCACGTACCCCCGACGATGATATCACTCGACGAAGCCGTAACCGCCCGTCTGGAGTCACACGGACAACGCTTCGAGGTTCTCGTCGAACCCGACGCCGCTCTCGAAATCAAACGCGACGAGTTCGAAGGCGACCTGACCGACGTAATCGCCGCCGAGGACATCTTCGAGGACGCGTCGAGCGGCGACCGCCCCCCGGAGGAGTCGCTCGAAGAGGTCTTCGGTACGACGGACCCGCTCGAAATAATCCCTGAGGTAATCAAGGAGGGCGAGATACAGATTACGGCGGAGCAACGGCGCGAGATGCAGGAGGAGAAGAAACGCCGTATCATAAACACGATATCGCGCAACGCCATCAACCCGCAGGAGAACGACACGCCGCACCCGCCTGACCGTATCGAGCGCGCTCTCGGAGAGACTGACTTCCGCGTTGACCCCATGGAACGTGCCGAGGAACAGGTTGACGACGCCGTGGACGCCCTCCGTCCCGTCATCCCCATCCGTTTCGAGCAGATTAAGGTCGCGTCACGTATCCCCGCAGAGTACGCAGGAAAGGCGCAGGGGAAGCTACGCGAGTTCGGAAAGCTTGAGGACGAGGAATGGCAGGCGGACGGCTCTTGGATAGCCGTCCTTGAGTTTCCCGCAGGCATGCAGAACGACTTCTATGACCTCGTCAACAAACTGACCGAGGGCGAGGCGGAGACTCAGATTGTGGAAGACGAGGGGCTGTAACGCCGTCTGTTACTCTTTCTCACACGTACGTGCAACCGTTGGGTTTATATCTCCGTCGCGGGTACGGTCGTACGGTTGACTGCAGGGGCGTACGTCCCGAGTCCGAGAGGGCGAA
>JAQZCZ010000001.1 GCA_028751095.1 Euryarchaeota archaeon Ods01
AGCGAGATGTAGTACTTGCCCTCACCCATTCCGCTCACGACCTCGCCGACGAGTTCGACCGTGTCGTCGTCCTCGAAGATACGCCGGTAGTCGTCGTACTCGCGCCGCAGGACCGTCTCACCCTCCTCGGTCACCTCAACCCACTGTCCGTCGGACAGCATCTCGCGCTCGACAAGCCCGTCCTCTTCGAGAGCCTGTAGACGGCGAGACGCCGTCTGGTCGCTCGTCTCCATACGCGCCGCGAGCTTGCTACAGGAAACCTTAGCGCCCGCTTCGACGCCGCCTTCGAGTCCGAGAATCTTGAGGGCGGCGAGTTCGTCGGGTTCGGCTCCGACGGCGCTTTCCATTTCTGACATGTATCACAAAATTGGAACGAAACCATATGAGTCTTTCCGTACGAACCACAACGTATATACCCGCGCCGGAACCCAGTTTCGGACGCGATGGGCCGGTAGCTTAGTCCGGTTAAAGCACCTGGCTCTTAACCAGGTGACCGAGGGTTCAAATCCCTCCCGGCCCGTGATTCTTACGAGATAGGGTTTGAACCAGTGAGCAAACGCAAGTGAGCGACTGAGGTTCAAATCCCTCCCGGCCCGTGATTCTTACGAGAGGCTACGGCTCTATGGTTACCCAGTCCGTAGGCTCGTCAGAGAGTCCTTCAAGACGGACGCGGACACCGTCGTTTTCCTCAACCTCGACAACGCCGTCGAAAAGCTGTCGAACGGTCGAGTACTCTTTGTCGTCGTGGGCGTCGCGGTCGATGACGAAGACGCCGAGTCCTCCGACGTTCCGGACGCGTCCGGTGAATACATGGAGAAACCGGAAGACTGTTTCGAGGTCAGAGTGGACGAGTAGCTCGGAGACGGAGTCGAGAACGACCCGATTTCGGTCGATACCCCGTCCGTCGTGGTACTCTTCGAGGAGGTTGGATACCTCGACGCCTATACCCGTCATGTCAGCCGGAGAGACGGCGTACCGGACGTTTTGGGAGCCGTCACCCGTTCCGTCACCTTCACCTGAGCAGTCAACGACCGCGAACCTGTCGCCCGAGGCGTCGAAGCTGTCGAGAACCTCGTCGGCAGGGCGTCCCGCAGTGACGTAGACGGTTCCGTCCCCTTCCTCGACACCTTGCTCAACCACCTCTTGGACAAACCGAAGGCTACCAGCGTAAGAGCCGGAGACGAGCAGGCTGGTGCCTGCTTCAAGTCCCCCGTGGTCTCCCAAAGCCACCCCAAGTCCGTACGTCACAGTTGCCTAGGTACTATCATGGTTGGTTTAATCTATCGTTTTGAGTCAGATTATCGGCGCTAGTATCTACGACTTGCATCCCCTCAATTATATAATTTACTCCGTTATTATCATCTTGCATAACAGCGGCTCCGGAAGACCCCTTTTCCAAAATCCTTAATACGCGAACACGCCATCCTCAGGTATGGCAGAAACGATAGAGCTTCTGGTTGAGGGGGGCGAAGCGACGGCAGGACCGCCGCTTGGACCCGCCCTCGGACCCACCGATATCAACGTTGGTGAGGTCGTTCAGGCGATAAACGAGGAAACCGCGGACTTCGAAGGAACAGAGGTACCCGTCACGGTCACGGTCGAAGACGGCGAATACGAGATTGACGTAGGTCTTCCGCCCACATCGGCGCTCGTCAAGGACGAACTCGGCTTCGACACCGGTAGCGGACGCCCACAGGCGGAGTTCGTCGCCGATATGTCGGCGGAACAGCTGAAGAAGGTCGCCGAGATGAAGGCTGACGACCTCCTGTCGTACGACACCAAGAACGCCGCGAAGGAAATAGCAGGCTCATGCGTCACCCTCGGTGTCAAGATAGAGGGGCAAGACCCCCGTGAAGCGGCTCGCCGTATAGACGAAGGCGAGTTCGACGACGTTCTCGTCTGAGGTTCTGAGTCTCAATGAAGATAGTTCCAGACACCAGCGTCGTAGTAGACGGTCGTATCACACAGAAGATAGAGGAAGGCGAGTTCAAGGGCGCTAAGGTCATCGTACACGAGTCGGTCGTCGCCGAACTCGAATCACAGGCGAACAAGGGGCGCGAGACGGGTCACAACGGCATCGACGAACTCAAGAAGCTGAGCGAGCTGGCACAGAACGGGCATATCGTCCTCGAATACGAAGGGAAGCGTCCGACGCTCGAAGAGGTCAAGATGGCGAAGGGCGGCGAGATAGACGCGATGATACGCGCCCTCGCCGTCGAACACGACGCGACCTTCGTGACCTCCGACGGCGTCCAGAGCGAGATTGCGAAGGCGAAGGGTCTAGAGGTCATCTACCTCCGACCCGAGGACCCCGAGTACGGAGAACTCGAAATCGAGCAGTACTTCGACGACAAGACGATGTCGGTCCATCTCAAGGAGGATGTCGAGCCTAAGGCGAAACGCGGCGACATAGGCGCGATGAGGTTCCGTAAGATACGTGACCGACCCCTCGAAGGCTACGAGGTCCGCCGGATGGCGCAGGAAATCATCGAGGTCGTCAACCGGAGCGACGAGGGCTTCATAGAGGTCGAGAAGGACGGCATGACCATCGTCCAGCTACGTAGCATGCGTATCGCCATCGCTCGACCGCCGTTCTCGAACGGGCATGAGATTACCGCCGTCCGTCCCGTCGCCAAGGTCGATATCGAGGACTACCGGCTCAGCGACGAACTCAAGCAGCGCCTGATAGAGCAACAGCGCGGTATGCTTATCGCAGGTTCGCCGGGAGCAGGTAAGACGACCTTCGCGCAGGCGGTTGCGGAGTTCCTCAACGACCACGAGTACGCCGTCAAGACGATGGAGTCGCCCCGCGACCTACAGGTCAGCGCCGAGGTGACGCAGTACTCGAAGCTCGAGGGAAGCATGGAGAACACCGCCGACGTTCTCCTGATGGTACGTCCCGACTACACGGTCTACGACGAGGTCCGTAAGACCGACGACTTCGAGGTATTCGCCGACATGCGTCTCGCGGGCGTCGGTATGGTCGGCGTCGTCCACGCGACGCGCGCAATCGACTCGGTCCAGCGCCTCGTCGGACGTGTCGAACTCGGCATGATACCACAGGTCGTCGATACCGTCGTCCATATCGAGGACGGCGCCGTCGAACGCGTCTACGACCTCGAAAGCGTCGTCAAGGTCCCCGAAGGACTCGTCGAGGAGGACCTTGCGCGTCCCGTCATCGAGGTATCGAACTTCGAGACCGGCGACGTAGAGTATGAAATCTACTCGTACAACCGTCAGGTCGTCGTCATGCCTATCGGCGAGAAGGAACGCGGCGGAAAGGAAGGCGGAGCGTGGAACCTCGTCCGTAAGGAAATACAGCGCGAGATAGGCGAAGTCGCCCGCGGATACGTCGACGTTGAACTCGTCGACGACGACCAAGCCGTTATCTACGTCGAGGAGAACGACATACCGTTCGTAATCGGCAAGGACGGCGCGACGATAAACGAGATAGAGAACAGTCTCGGCATCAATATTGAGGTCAAGTCACACGACGAGCGCCCCGACGACATGGTGACAGAGACACCCGGCTCCGTCGCACAGGGTGAGGCGGCGGAGGTTCAGGTCACCTCACGCCACGTCATAATGGAACTCGACGGCATGGAGGGCGAGACGGTCGAGGTCTACGCCGACGGCGAGTATCTCTTCACCGCGACCGTCGGACGGCAGGGCGATATCAAGGTCTCGCGCGGAAGCGAGATTGCGGAGGCGCTCGAAGACGCCGTTGACGCCGGACGGCACGTGACGGTCGAGGAAGTTTAACGCGTAATCTTCTTCGCGGTCTCGAAGAACTCGGCGACGTTCTCGACGGGCGTATCGCGCCAGACGCCGTGCCCGAGGTTGAGGATATGTCCGGAGTCACCCGCCTTCTCGATTACGCGCTCCGTCTCGCGCCGCACCGTCTCGCGGGTTCCGAGAAGGTACGACGGGTCGAGGTTGCCTTGCACGGGAGTATCACCGAGTTGGTCGCGCGCCTCCTTCATATCGGCGGTCCAGTCGAGCGACAGCACGTCCGCGCCGCTCTCTCTCATCAGGTCAAGGTTCGGGTTACGGACGAACAGTATCGTCGGAACGTCGACCGCGTCGAACAGGTCGCGGTGGAGAGGTAGAACGTACTCGCGGTACTCGTCAGGTGGGAGGACGCCCGCCCAGGTGTCGAAAAGCTGTATAACGTCGGCACCGCTCTCCTGCTGGTAGACGAGGTAGTCGCGGGTCACGTCGGCGAAGGCGTCGAGGAGTTCGGCGAAGGCGTCGGGATGGCGTGCGCGGAAACGGCGGATTCCGTCACGTCCGTCGCCGTCGAAGACGTACGACGCGACGGTAAAGGGACCGCCTGCGAAGCCTATCGTCGCGGCGTCGTTGGCGAGCGTTGAGTCGAGACGCCCGAGGAGTTCGCCGACATATCCGAGTTGGTCGCGGACATCGCCGCGGTCTCGTTCCACGTCAGCCGGCGTCTCGACGGGGTTCTCGACGACAGGTCCGACGCCGCTCTCTATACGGTAGTCGAATCCGAGAGGTTCGAGAGTTACGAGTATATCGGAGTACATTACGACGCCGTCGGGCGCGAAACGGTCGTACGGCTGGAGCGAGACGCGTTCGGCGACTTCGGGAGTCGATATCGCCTCACGGAACGAGTACTGCTCGCGGACTTCGCGGTACTCGGGTAGGTATCGCCCCGCCTGTCGCATCATCCAGACGGGCGGACGTTCGGTACGCTCGCCGCGGGCGGCGCGTAGGAACAGGTCTCTCATGGAGTCGAAGAGGGCGGCGACTCCTATCTATCTTCCGGCGATGCCGAGACGGTCGTCCCTTCGAGGGAAACGTCGGCGAACCGCGAGGTAATCTCGATGTTGGTCTTCAGGTGGGATGTGACACGGGGCGCTTCGTAGCCGCCGCCCGCGAGAGCGACGTACGGCACCAACTGGTCGGCGACGTGTCGGTCCACGTCCGCGTCCGCCTGTACTGCCTCGACGAGTTCGCGCGCCGCCTCTTCGCCGACTTCCTCGGCGGGCTTTCCGCGTTCGCCGAGCGCGCTTCCCCCGAGACGTGTCCCTGCATCAGCAACGAGGTTGACCGCAGTCCCTTTCGACGGCGTGTCTTCGACGTGCACCCCTTCCATCTCCACCGGCGCACCGAGTTCGCGTAAGGCGTCGCGCGCCGCCTCCGCCTGCCGTTCGACGATATGCTCGGGGAGACCGCAGGCGTGCGAAACTCCGGTGACGCGTCCGAGTTCGTCGCGCCGAGGTTCGACGGATGAAACCGACGACGGCGAGACGCGTAAGACGATTTCGCCGCCGCCCTGCGGGTAATGACCGCGCCGGACGAGTTCGGCTTCGACGTTCGCGCCCGCGTCGCGGAGGAGCGGCAGAAAGACGCGCGAGAGATGTTCGAAGGTCGGACTCCACCGGACATGCGTTCCGCCGCATATCCGGAACTCAACGTCGCCGTCAGCGTGTAGCGCCGCAGGGAGGACTGCGTGCGCAACGAGCGTCGTCGCGCCCGCGGTGCCGACATCGACCTCGTACGTCCCGCCGCGCGGCGCGTCAGGTTCGAAGACGACGCGTTCCGAACCGCGTTCGTCGCCCTCAACTGTCGCGTCGGTCAGAGCGTCGAGCGCACGGACGCACGCGAGATGCTGCGCGCCCAAGCCTGGGTCATCGCGTCCCGCGCGGACGTTCTCAATAACGACGCGTTCGCCGCGTACCGCCGCGAGAGCGAGCGACGTACGGACGACCTGTCCGCCGCCTTCTCCCGTGGAGCCGTCTATCAGCATGGTTCACCTACGGAATAAGGACGTAAATTCGGTATCCTTTTGGGAACTGTCGCACTACGGTAGGATGAGTTCCGATAGGGTAGTGGACTATCCTCCGGGCTTGCGGAGCCCGGGACCTGGGTTCAAATCCCAGTCGGAACGGTACTTATTCCCGTGTATTTCTGCTAAGAACGTTTCTACCGTTATTTTGGACAGTAGATTTATTCGTGAGACCACTGAATAGCCGTCTAGGATGGGGGTGAGCAAGTCCGGATTCGTGGTGCTGTCCATCGGCACGGTCATACTCGTCGGTGGTGCGACCAGAGAGATATTCTACCTCCGTCTAATCCTCGCGCTCCTCGGCTTCGCCACCGTAATCGGCGGCTTCGTCATAGTATACATGGAGGAAGTCTACGCGCGGAAGTACCTCGGCGAGCGTACGTTCAGCAAGCAGTATGTCCGTCTATTCGGCGCTTCCGTCGTATTCGCCTCCACCTTCCTGCCCTACCTCCCGATACCGCTCGAATACGGCGCGACGCGTGACGCGTACTCGTATATCGGACTGCTCAACGCGATACGTCTGGGAGCGGATATCGAGGGCGGTCTCACGCTCCTGATATTCGTCGGCGTCGTCTTCGCGGGTGCGAGCCTGTCGCTCCTACATTACACGGGCGGCTATGTCGTACTGTTCGGTATCACGGGCTACGGATACGTCGCATCGATACTTCTCAGGATGGACGTTACCGAAGTCATACTGACGGAGTTCAGAACCGGGATGTACGCCGCGGCGACGGGGGCGTTCATCGTAATTCTGTCGTCGTTCTTCAGGTACTGCCCCGAAGAGACCGAACGGAAGGATATCGATATGCTACACCGAAAGAGGGCGAGCGACCAGAACCCCCGTTCGGGTTAGATTGCGCATCCTACGTCGCGGTACATCCAGTGGGTCATGACGTAGACCCCGGCGATAATCCCGCCTGCGGCGATAAACGAATGGACGGAGAGTTCAGCGATACCCGAATAGATGTTTCCTATATTGCATCCGGGCGCGAGACGTGAACCCACGCCCATGAGGAAGCCGCCCGCGACGGCGTTGGGAACGCGCTGTAGCTTAGGTGTGCGGACGCGGAAGTCGCCGCTCCAGAACGCCGCAAGGAACGCACCAACGATGACGAAGGCTATCATCACCATATCGACGGTGACCGAGACGCCTTCGCCTGCGAACAGTACCGAACCCCAGTACTCGTAGCCCTCGGCGTCAACGCCCGCCGTCTGGAGGATGTAGGCGGTCCAGCGCGATTCAGGTCCCGTTATTCCGACGATGGAAACCTGCGTAAACCAGAGGACGGCGACGGCGGTAATGCCGAGCGCCGCGGTGCGGGGGTCCCACGGACGTTTAGCCGCGGCGCGCCAGTCGTCGATTTCGCGGAATCCGCGGAGGTACTCGACGGTGCCGTCCTTGAGCGACCGTATTCCCGACAGCGTCGCGGCGGGGACGAGCGTCACCGAAGCGGCGTCGGCGGCAGAGGTGGCGCGTTTCTTGGTCTCCTCACGTCCCAGAACCGTCGCGTAGACGACGACGAAAGCCGCGACGACGAGGACGGCGAGAACCGGCGCGGGTATCGGAGACGCCTCAAACAGCGTCACGCCCTCGCCGAAGGTGAGCGGCTCGAAGTAGGTACTCTGTAACGTCGGGAAGGCGACCGTGAAGACGGCGTATCCGACGCCCATCGACGCTAAGACGAGCCAGAAATGGAGGTATCCCTGTCCGGCGCGGTAGAGCGTACCGCTCGCACATCCGCCGGCGTAGGTCATACCGATACCGAAGATGAAGCCGCCGATTAAGCCCGTCAGACCCCACTCAGGAGTCCAGAAGCCTTGGTAGTATCCGAAATAGTATGCGATGCTCCAGAAAATCATCGTCAACGCCACCGCGGCTATTACGCCCTTCGTCACCCGCGTGTCCTTGAACGCGAAGAAGTCGCGGAAGGCGTGGACGAAACAGAACCGCCCTTTCTGGAACAGTATTCCGAGGGCGGTTCCGACCACGACTGCGATTATGAGCTGTGACATCGGTGTCCCGTAGGTTACCTACTATAATAGTAGTAGCTAAACCGACAATTGTTGCAGGATAAGACGAACCTGTTCGGTTACCTTTTATGCAGGAAGATACGGTACAGACCGTCGCCGCTTCTCCAGACCTTCGCCTCGGCGTCGTCCTCCACCGCCTTCGGTACGTTCTCGGTACTCGGCACGTGGTCGGTCTCCTGCACGAGAAGGTCGCCCGAGTCGAGCGACGCGAGCGCCTTCTTCGCCTCAACCTGCGGATACGGACACATCTCGCCCTTCATATCCTGAAACTCGTCGGCGTCGTCGGCGAGCGATTCGGCGGTCTCGTCGTCGAGTTCGTCGGGCATCTCAACTACGTCTTCCCAGTCAGTGCTGCTCATACCCGAGGTACGCAGTCGGTATCAAAAAGGACTGTGAAACCTGCGGCGGTTGCCGGTAGTTCAGTCTCCGGGGCTCTCGCCGCCGATTTCGTCGGCGAGTCGGTACGCGTGTCCGAGACGGCCGGTGATACCCGGGCGCTCGACGTAGTTGGAGCATAGATGGAGTCCGTCGGGAAGTTCGAGGTCGTCGAGAGAGGTCCATGTTGTGTCGTAAGCCGGCATCCCCGGCTCCCACCGGTGGACATGTATCGGGGTCGCAGGAGCGCCGACGATACGTTCGAACTCCTTGGCGGCGACAGAGCCGAGTTCCTCGTCGGTTGCATCGGACATCCCGGGGTAGCTCGTCGGGTCGATGTAGCAGGTGAAGGTTCGGTCGCGTCCGAGGAAGCTCGCGTTCCACGTCAGACCGCTCACGGACAGCTCCTCGTGGTGGGGGACGAGAACGCCGATTCCTTCGCAGTCGTACCCTGAGTCGAGATGGACGACCCCGATGGGATTGTAGCTTAGACGGTCGAGCACCTCGGAGGCGGCGGGCGCGGCGTTCCTGAGTAGTTCCGCGGCGGTCGGCGCGGGCGTAGTGACGACGACGTGGTCGACACGTATCTCGTCTTCGTAGGTAACGACGCCGTAGCCGTCGTCGGCGGATTCGACGGCACGGACGGGGGTTCCGAGACGGACGGCGTCGGCGTTGGCGTCGTACAGAGACTCGGAGAGACGCCCGAGTCCGTCGTCGAAGGTCACGACCGGAGGCGTGTCGGTACCGGAAACGAGTTTCTTGAGGAGCCAGAGGAGTATGCTCCCGTCGACACCCGCGTTTTCGAGGGCGCGTCCGAGCGAGTACTCGACGAGCATCTCGTCGGGCGGCGTTCCGTAGAGTCCGCTGTACAGAGGACCGAAGTACAGACGCGCCGCCTCGTATCCGAACTTGCGCGTCAGGAACCCCTCGACGGTTTCGCCGTCGCGGGCGTCGTCGGTGAACGGCTCGGCGAGTATACGCGCCTTAGCGCGCCACGACAGGAGGTCGGTCGTGACGGCTTCGCGGACCGACAGGGGAGCGACGCTCATTCCGCCGTCATGGTAGACGTACAGGGGCTGGTCGTCGTCGCCCTCACGGAGTTCGTCGCGGAGTCCGAGTTCGTCGACGAGAGCCTCGACCGGAGGCGTTAGACGGAGACGCTGGGGTCCGAGTTCAAGGACGCGTCCGTCCTTTTCAACGGTGCTGACGATACCGCCAGGGGAGTCGCTCGCCTCGAAACAGGTCACGTCGACGCCTCGGTTCCGCAGGCGGTGGACGAGCGCCAGTCCCGAGACACCCGCGCCGATGACAGCGACAGATGGCTCCTCCGTGGTAGCATTCATCGTTGGTAATCGGTCGGGGCGTCAGAAGTCGGTTTTCCTTCCGGCATCGATACTTCACTTGGAACGATATCGCAGTAATGGCAGACGGTGCCGCCGGATTCGCGCCTGACGACCTCGCCCGTCTCGTACTCGACAGAACGGCGGAAGTAAGGCGCGTCGGCGACGAAGGTGTGGAACTCGCCGTTTTCGCCGCACGGGTCGACGGTGTCGGGCAACGACCTGACGAAGCCCTCGTCGTAGCTCTCTCCGAGGTACTCCGCGCCCAAGGAGTCCGAGACACAGACGGTGACGGCACGGTAGTCTCGGCGGAGGCGTTCGGCGAGGAGGTCGGTATCCTCGCCCCATAACGGGAATAAGGTGTCGAGTCGGTCGGGTGTCATCTCCTCTCGGTACTCGCGCACGTCTTCGAGAAAGACATCTCCGAAGACGACAGCGTCGACGCCGTCGTCGTAGAGGTCGGAGAGAGCCGCAGTCATGCTCTCCTCGTAGTCCTCGTTCGACGCTCCTTCGGGAACGACGACCTGACGAAGGGGCAAGCCGACGGCGTCAGCCTGTTTCTCTATCAAGGACCGCCGCACCCCGTGCATCTTGCTACGTCCGTTCTCGGAGAAGTTCGTAAGAAGGGAGTCCATCTCGTACTCATCACGGACGCTTTCGAGAGCCAGCGCGGCGTCCTTTCCGCCGCTCCACGAGACGGCAACCCTCATCTTCCGTACCGCCGCTCGCGTTCTGTGTAGTCTTCGAGACATCCGACGAAAGACGACCTGTCGAGGGTATCGACGTGGCAGAGTTCGCTGTAGACGGTCTGCCAGACGAGGACATCGGATAGGGCGTTGCCGGATTCGATGAGAAGGTCAGGCTCTCCCGGGACGGCGAGACGTTCCTCAACCGCCTCGGCGTCGACCTCATCAGAGCCGAGCCGTCCTTCGGAAGCGTCTTCGGCGATAAGTCGGAAGGCACCTACGAGTTCGTCGCGCCCGCCAAGATAGCTCAGGAAACGGCTTCCTTCGTCAGCATCCCCGACCTCTTCGACGACACGGACGGAAGGCTCTAGGTCGGCGACTGCTTCGGTGTAGGGAGAGCGGTCAACCGTGTCGGGGAGACAGACCGTCGCAGTACCGACACCGAACTCGTCACACCAGACGTAGAAGTCACGGACCGTCTCGGGAGGAGCGTCGGAACCGAGAACGGCGGCTACGTGTTCAGGATAGTCGGAGCCTCCGTCAACGGCGCTGTCTGTCAACATAACCACGGAGTTATAAAGGAGAGGGAGTTATAAATACCATCGATGGAAAGCCGGAGCGCCACGGCGCTGGTTGGTCTCCCGTTTCTGCTGTTTCTTGCTGAGACGGACGGCGGCTACACAGCGGCGCTCGGTCTTCTGGCGCTCGGGGCGACCGAGGCACGTCTGAGCAACGAACAGAGACGCGGCTTCGTCTTGGTCGCAGTCGCCGCCGCCTTCGTCGTCGCCACCACCGAACTGCTTAGCCTGCCGGACGCCGTCGCGGCGGCTTCGTTGCTCGCGGTCGTCGCGGGAGAAGGTGGTGCGCGGGTCCGCGGCGGTAGGTCGGCTAAGGCGCTCGGCTACTTCGTCGCGGCAGGTGTAGCGGGAACTGCCGGCGGCGTTGCCGTCGGAGCTTCGCCCGCCCTCGCGGTCGCCGTCGGCTCCGCGGCGGCTCTCGCAGGCGGGACGGTAAGGGCACTCGACGACAGCCTATGGGTGGTTCTCGTGGTCGCGGCAGTCGGTGCGTGGGCAGTGACGGTCGTAGGCGTGACGGCTTCGGCGGCGGTCGTCGGCGTAGCGGCTGTCGGCGTGGTCGCGCTCGCCGCCGCGGCTAACTTCGCGGGCGTAATGACCGTCTCGGGTTCGGCGGCAGGGGCGCTCCTTAGCTACTTCGTCCTTCTCGCGGGCGGAGTCGGCTGGTTCATCGTCCTCGGTGTCTTCGTCGGAATAGGTGCGGCGACGACGGCGTACGGGAAGGATGAGAAAGAGGAGATGGGACTCGCAGAACACAGCCGAGGACGTGGGTTCTCAAACGTCGCCGCTAACGGGACGGTTGCGCTTGTCGCGGCGCTCGTCTATTCCACGGCACCGGATTCAACGGTAGCAGGTGCGGCTACCGCGGGGTTCGTGGGCTGTATGGCAACCGCCGCGGCGGATACGGCTTCGAGCGAGATAGGCTCAGTAGCCGGAGAGCCACGTCTGATTACGACCTTAGAACGCGTACCCGCAGGAACCGACGGCGGCGTCTCATGGCAAGGAGAAGTCGTGACAGTCGTCGCGGTCGCTGTCATCGCCGCGGCGGCACTCGTCGTCGGCATCGTTCCTCCGGAGGGCGCTGTCGTGGCGGCGTTCGGCGGTCTGGTCGGCGCACACGTTGACTCGTTGTTAGGCGCTACGGTAGAAGGAAGATGGCTGGGTAACGAAGGCGTCAACTTCTCGGCGTGTACGGTCGGCGCAGTCGCCGCCGCCGTTCTGGTCTACGCAGTCTGAGCCGCGCGGTTCCCGTCGAGTGCTTCGAGAACGTCTTCTGCACGGTCGGTAAGGGAGTAGTAACGCCACTTACCTTCCTTACGTCTGTCAACCAGCCCCGCGTCTATCAGGTCCGAGAGCGCGTGGCTGACGGCGCTCTCGCTTACGTCAACGACGGGGGAAAGTTCGCAGACACAGAGTTCGTTGCCCGACCGGCGGAGAACGTGGAGAAGGACACAACGCGTCTCGTTCGACATCGCAGAAAGGACATCGGCGTCCTCCACGGCGTCGCCGCGGACGGTGTCGGCGGTTTCCCGTAGTTCTGCGAGGCGTTCCTCGGCGTCACCCGTGCAGTTGTCCGCGTACTCCTCGGAGACAAGACGGCTCAGACGGTCTTCGGTTGCCATGCTGAATAATTAAGACGGGTGTGATTAAACCTTTACGCGTTCAACGGCGCGCCCAGTCGAGGAGACGCGAACAGAAAGGGTCGGTACGGAGCGCGTCGGGGCTACCGACGAGAACGAGCGCGCGTTTGGCGCGCGTCAACGCGACGTTGAGACGGCGCGGGTCATCGAAGACGGGACTATCGAGGTTATCGGAGGCGACGAAGGAGACGAGTACGACCTCCTCGCTCGAACCTTGGAAACGGTCGACGGTGTCGACGGGGGTCTCGTCGGGAAGACGGCGGGCTATCTCGGCGACCTGTGCGCGGAACGGCGCTATCACGGCGATGCTGTCGGCGGATACGCCCGCCTCGACGAGTTCTGCGTGTATACGTTCAATCTCCGACGCCTCGGCGCGGTTGACGTTGTCGGTCGCGTTGCCTTCGACGCGAACGAAGGTCACGGGGTCGGCGTATTCGTCGGGGGGTTCGGCGATTCCGTCGAGCGACCGACGGGCGACCTCAGGGTTCGCGGGGTACAGGTCGCCGCCGTAGAACTCCTTCGACGAGAACGCCTGTATACGTTGAGCCATCCGGTACTGCTGGCGGAGCGTCACGGCGGCGTTGGGGTGTTCGTCGGCGAGACGTTCGAACAACGACGGCGCTTCGGCGGCGGAGACGGGGGGTAGCTGTTCGTGGTCGCCGACTAAGACGAAACGCGACGCGAGGTTAACGGCGGCGAGCGTCGCGGGTTCGGTGAGTTGGGACGCCTCGTCAACGACGGCGCAGTCGAACTCCTGTTCGCGCATGACGCGGGAGGCGCAGGTTGCCGTCGTACACGCAACGACGGAGGCGTCGCGGAGCGCATCGGCGCGTTCGGTGGGTTCGCCCGCCTCGTCGAAACGGTGTTCGAGCATATCGGCACGGACGCCGTCACGGGTGCCGAGACGGACGAAGTCGTCGAATCCCTGTTCAAGGAGTGCTTCGAGGGCGTTATCGACCGCTCGGTTGGTGAACGCCGACAGTAGGACGCGTTCGCCGCGTTCGACGAGCGCACGGACGAGACGTGCGACCGTGTACGTCTTTCCTGTACCGGGCGGTCCCTGTATCAACGAGAAGTCGCGTGCGGCGACCGAACGAGCGACAGCACGGTCCTGCGACTCGTTGTTGCCGACGTAGGTTCCGGCGGGCGGCGTCTCGTCAAACCTGGGTGGCGCGCGTCCGAGGAGAACGTCGCGTCGGCGGTCGTCCGTCTTCAGCACGAAGTCGTGGAGGGCGACGAGGTAACGGTCAACGGTGACCGTCGAAGGGTACGGGTCGATACGGGTCGCGTCTATCCGTTCGCCGACGCGTACGGCGACCGTCTCCGCCGTCACCTCCCGAACCCACGCCGTCTCGGCGTCGCGTGACGGACTGCCGTCGCTGACGAGAACGAGGTCGCCCTCTGTGATACGTGTCGGTTGGTCGCGCGGCTTGGCGAGTTCAAGGAGATAGCCGCCGTCGCCGAGGGGTTCGGCTTCACGTACCTCAACCTCAAGAGCGCCGTCGTCGGACGACAACGAGGCGTGTTCGTCGTGAACGGCGCGCCGTTCCTCTTCGAGAACCGCGTGCTGTTCCTCGAAGTATTCGCGCTCCTCCTCCGGAAGGGGTTCGCCTATCGAACCCGCCTTCGACTCCTGTCCGAGCCTTCCGGCGACGACCCTGCAGACATCCTGTTCGAAACAGGTCGCGCAGTTAGCGTCCGCCTCGTATCCCGTCGGGACGCGCCCCACCGTCTCGAAAGCCGCGACCTCGTTCCGTTTCCGTAACGCGAAGTCGAGCAAGCCGCCCGAAAGACGGAACTCGCGCGCCGGAGAGCCGTCGTTTCCCGTGTAGAGTACGACGGCGGTATCGGGTTCGGATTCGAGCATCAGAGCGTAACACGCCGCCTGAATCTTGTCGTAGAAACGCGCGTCGCCGTCACACGAACCCGTCTTGAGTTCGACGGGCGAACCGTCTCGGAGGGCGTCGGCGCGCCCCTTCATTCCGAGCGATGGGTCGAAAAGCGTCTTCTCGGTTCGCCATCCGTCGCCGCCGAAACGCGTCTGCGACAGCCATCCGTCGATAGCGTCAGCGTGTTCGAGTGCCTCGTCACGCACCTCATCGGCGTCGGCGTCGAGAAGACCGAGTTCGAGTCCGGCGTCATGTACGCGTTCCTCAACAGCGGCGGACGCGTCGTCGCCGTTGAGCATATCCTCAAAGACGCCGTGTACGATGGTTCCGCGGACGACCTCGTACTTGAGAGGGACGCCGCTAAGCTTGTTGAGGTACTGGATACGTGGGCACTGTACCCACGCGCGTACATCGGTGGCGTTGACGAGGTACGACGGTTCGACGACGACGCGAGAATCCGCGCCCGTCGAGTACCGCGTCGCGCCGTCCTTCTCATCGGCGACGGGGTCGAGTATGGTGACGGTATGCCCCTCTTGGATATGCGCCGTCGTCTCCGCCCAGTCGCCCCAGAGGGTGACCGTCGTGGCTTCGCCGTTGACGAGCAAGGTGAGTTCGGCGAGTTCGCGTTCGCCGTGGGTCGTTGCCACGGTCCGCGTCTCACCGGCTTCGATTACTGTTCCTTCGACCTTTTCCACGTCCTTCGTTGGCATCGTCTCGGTAAGTCGGTTGCGGTCGCCCGGTTAAGCGCCGAGCAGACCGAAAATGGCGAAGGACTCTGCGACGACCCAGACAAGGAAGACGGCGTAGACGGCGACGAGCGCCCACGCCTCCCACCGTTCGAGTTCGAAGCCCGTCCGCATGAGGGTGAACAGGACGACGGTTGCGAGGACGAGATAAGAGAGGAGAGGGACGGCGCGCGAAAAGGAGACGGTAGTCGCTCCGGCGGCGAGTACGCCCGCGGGGACGGCGACGAGGAGGTCGAAGACGTTGCTCCCGAAGACGTTGGCGATGCTCGTCACGTCGTTCTCCCTGCGCGACGCCGTGACGCTGACGACGGCGTCGGGAAGGCTGGTCGCGGCGGCGACGATAGTGAGACCCCAGACGAAGCTCTCGGTTCCGAGGGCGTCGCCGAGTCCGATTGCGAAACGCAGGAGTCCTTCGACGCCGACCGCGATAAGGACGAATCCGCCGACGAGACCGAGCCACTGACGCCGGACCGCAACGCCTTCGACGGCTTCGGCTGTGTGGTCAACCGTATCCTCGTACTGGATGAAGACATACAGACCGTAGACTGCGATAGGGACGAGAGCGAGCGAACGCGTGACTTCGCCGCCGACGCCGAATTCGGGGCTGACGGGGTAGTAGATGACGGCGAGCGACAACGTGAGTATGAAGACGGCGACGGCGAGGAGGTAGAACTGTGCCTCCTTGTAGACGAGACGCGGCGTAGCGCTGAGGCTTCCGTCGGTGGACAGCGTCGCGGCGGCAGGGATGATGAGAATATTGAAGATTGCGGAGCCGACGATGACGGCGATGCCGAGTTCGAACTCGGCGTGTAGGAGCGGTGCGAGTATCGCGGTCAGGAGTTCGGGAGTACTCGAACCTATGGCAACGATTACCGCGCCCTGAACGACGGGAGGGAGTGCGTAATGTGCGGCGAGTCGGTCGGCGGCGCGTTCGAGACGCGCTCCGCCTATCCAGATGAGCGCCGTGGAGACGACCGCGACGACGATTAGGCTAAGCACGGCGTCGTCTTGGTCGGCGTTTCTAATAGAACCTCCGCCGGTCCGGCGCGTAAGAAAGAAGTGAGCCGTGCCACAAGAAAACGGTGGAGGTACGATAATGGGAACGGTACTAAACGGCGAACTGGAACAGAAAGGCGACCTGTCGCTGTCAAGCCCCGACTTCGACGACGGCGAACGTATGTCCGACTCGACAGGCTACGCGAACGAGAACCTGAGTCCGCGCCTCGAAATCGACGGTGTGCCCGAGGACGCCGAGACGCTCGTGCTGGTCTTCGACGACCCAGACGCGGAACCCGTCGCAGGGCATACGTGGGACCACTGGCTCGTCTGGGATATCGACGCCGATATCGACGCCCTCCCCGAGGGATGGGACGGAAGCGGGGCGACCGAGGGCTACAACGACTACCTCGAACAGGGCTACGGCGGTCCGTCGCCGCCCGAAGGCGACCACCGGTACCGGTTCAAGCTTCTCGCGCTCGATACCGAACTCGACGTTCCCGAGTACACGCGGAAGACACGTCTCGGTAGCGTGATAGCGATGAACGCCGAAGTACTCGCCTCGACCCAGCTGGACGGTATCTACGGCGCGGAACAGGGTACGGCGTTCTGACGGCTCTCAGTCGGCGCGCGTAGACAGGTTTACCAACCTCTTCCTGCGTTTTTCGACGGTATCGAGTTCGAGCGCCTTGTCGAGTCTGTGTTCGAACTTCCTCCCTGTCACGGAGTCTATCTCCAGACGGTACATCTTGAAGTCGGTGTCGTCAGGCTTCGCGCCCGAGATATGTAGAACCGTGAACAGGGCGTTGTTCGAGAGCGAGTCGTAGCCGGCTTCAACTTCGTCCTCGTTTAGCTCCCTCAGTTCGCCCTCAACGAAGACGCTCTTAGCTTCAAGCGACTCCCCTATTTCGTGGACCACGAAGTTTGCCTTCTCGGTGTTTCTCACCCAGTTCCTCTTCTTGCTCATCGGGGCGAAGGCGAGCATCATACACAGGAAGCCTTCGTCGGAGTCATAGCCGTACGATATAGGCATCGAGTACGAGTCGTTGTCCTGTGAGAGCGACAGGACACCGGTGCCGTGGCTCGTGAGAAATTCGTCTATCTCGTCGTCCGACATCCCCATCTCGTCACGGACATCGTCGATATCGCGCTGTCTGAGACGGTACTTCCTGTACCGGTTCATCTTCCTGACGGGATAGTACGCAACCGCGGCGTAGAACGACAGGAGGAATACAGCAAGGAGGGTCCGCTCGACGTTGTCCGCGGAGACCCCGACAGTCGGTTCAACGGCGGCGGCAACGGCTGGAAGATACGTGACTGAAACGTTGTACGTACCGTGGAGAAGCCCCGCGATTAGGAGACCCTTGAAGATTATCGTCGTGGCGTGCTTCCTGTTAAGCTTCGCAAGAGCGAGGTAGTAGCCTGCTATCGCAGACCAGAGTACGTGTAACGGCGCAACGCCTGCGCGCCCTATAGTCATCTCGGCGGTTGCTCCGCCCAGTCCGAGAAACGAGCCTCCCGTAAGGTAGATTCCGTTTTCGACGGTTGCGAAGGCGAGACCGGCGATTGCGCCGAGGACCGCGCCGTCGGCGGGAGAGTTGAAGATATCGTCCGTGTAGGCGTACAGACGGACCGCACCCCACTTTACGGTCTCCTCGACGGGAGCGACGACGAGGTAGAAGAATATCACCATACCGCCGGGGACCATGCTGAAGTACCACTGCGTCGCCGTATTGACCGTGAACGGGATGGTAACGAGAAGACACGAGAGGAGAAACGTGACGGTTATGAGTCGGAGAGGAACCCGGTCACTGGGGTCGGTTTCCCAGAGATACCAGACGATGAAGAAAGCAGGTACGACGGAGACGAGCATGAAGACGCCCGCAATCGGGGAGAACAGAAGGGACGCCGCCGTTACGCCGAAGACGAGTAGGACGGCTACCGCAAATCCGGCGACTATCAGATACTTGGAGGCGAAGCTAAAACCGAGACAGAATCTGTCGAACGCCGTCCTAGGCTCCCACTCTGTCAGGTCGTAGAGGTCGACGAGGTCTTCCCTACGCGAGGCTTCGACGCGCTTCTCGTAGAGTTCCTCGTTGTCGGGGTCGACTTCAGGCATCTACGCTACAGAGGGAACGTAGCTAGTTACGTCTTGTGTGCAGAAACGGGTGACATACTTTAGTTGAGCAACGAAACAGTTATGCTCTGACCTTTCTAGCTAGGATATATGTCCCAGGGGGACGAGCGGGTGTACGAGGAAAAGGTCGAAATAAGGGTGGCACCGGAAACTAAGAAGAAGATACGTAGGTATGCAGAGAAAGAGGGACAAGGTGTCGACTACATCCAGAGAAACATACTGTACGAGGGGATGAAGAGCCTAGGTATCCGTCCGCGCCGAAGGGACGTGGAGCGAAGGTTCGGAATCGACACACGCACCGCGGTTCTGTTGGCAGCCACGTACGGATTCGGTCTCTTCGCCGGTCTCCTGTACGGCAGTCTTTGAACACACCGGCACGGTTACTTCGGCGCTGTTTCTACGGTACGTGGTTTTATTACTAGTCCGCGTTATTCTGTTTCAGTGGAAAAAGGTGAAGAGTGACGAAGGAGATACAGACACGTCAGACCTGCTCTACGGCGTCGTTGACTGGGAGCCGCGTTCTTACTACGACGTTTTCTGCGAGAGGCTCTACCGCGTTCTGGTCACCAACGTCAAGATTATCTTCGTCGCGGTTCTCGTCGTCGCTCTCCTCACCAACCTATCGCTCGCTCTGATGGGACTTGTTCTCAATCCAATCGTCGGCGTCTTCGCCCTCGTCTCGGTCTTCCCCGCTGTAATGATAGCCTTCTACGTCTGGGACTCCGACCCCACGAGCAAGAGACCGGCGTTCCTCCTGATACTGACATTCTCCCTCGGAACCGTCGCCACCTCGGTCGCCTACATCCTCAACACGGCGGCACGTCCGCATTTCGTCGCCGCTCCCGTCCTCGGTACCGTTCTTTTCTTCTTCCTGTTCGTCGGACCCGTTGAGGAGACCTTGAAGCTCGCCGCTGTCTACGTCTATCCGATGGACACCGGCTACTTCAGCACCGCACTCGACGGAGCCGTTCTGGGTGCGTTCGCAGGCTTAGGCTTTGCGACGGCGGAGAACGCACTCTACATAGCGACCGAAGGACTACTCGGGGGCGGAGGTATAGGGACGTTGATTGGACGTGCAGGCGTCGCTCCCGCGCATGTCCTCTAGTCAGCGATAGCAGGCTACTACCTCGGTCTGGCGTACACCAACCGAGAGTACGCAGGCGCTCTCGTTCTCAAAGGTCTCCTCACCGTCGCCGTCCTACACGGAGCCTACAACAGCTTTGTGACCTACGCGCCGCTCGCGGTCGGGGCGGAGCCGGAACGTCTGGCGGTCCAGACGGCGAACTTCGTCTTCCTCGCTGTCTTCTACGGGGGCGTCGGCTACATGCTCTACTCGCTGATAGAGAGATACCGGCGTGCCGAAAGAGAGATAGGGGTGAGACGATGAGAAACGGGTGGGCGAATGGCTGAAAGAGAGACATGGGCGACGCGCGTGGGCTTCGTACTCGCGGCAGTCGGTAGTGCGGTCGGTCTCGGCAACATCTGGAGGTTCCCGTTTCAGGTAGGCGAAAACGGCGGCGCGGCGTTCCTCGTCGTCTACCTCGTCTTCGTCGGCGTCGTCGGTCTTTCCGTCCTCCTCGCCGAACTCGTCGTCGGACGGTCCGCCCGCCAAAGCCCCGTAGAGGCTTTCGCAGAGCTGGCTCAGGGGGTCTGGGAACATCTCGGCTGGCTCTTCGTAGCCACCGCATTCATCCTTCTGTCCTACTACACCGTCGTTGCAGGCTGGATTGCTAGGTACGCGGTCGAAGGCATGAGGAGTGGCTATCCGTCGTCGGTCGAGGCGGCGGACGCGCAGTTCGCCGCGGCGGCTACGGGGGTTGACGCCGTCGTCTTCCATGGCATGTTCATGGCGGCGACGGTCGTGGTCGTCGGACTCGGACTGCGGTGCGGCGTTGAACTTGCCGCGAAGGTAACCTTACCGGTTCTCGTCGTCCTTCTCGTCGCACTCGCCGTCTACGTCAGCGACATGTCAGGAGCCGAGACGGCTTACTCCTACTACCTGTCGCCCGACTTTGGCGAGGTCGCCGCGAACTGGAAGGAGATACTTCCCGCCGCCGCAGGACAGGCTTTCTTCACTCTGTCGCTCGGTATGGGCGTAATGATTACCTACGCGTCGTACATCGAGAAAGACGAGAAGATAGTCCGAGACGGCGCGGCGATAGTCGCACTCGACAGCTTCATCGCAGTTCTGGTAGGATTAATCGTCTTTCCCATCCTGTTCACCGCGGGAATGCCGCCAGCCGAGCCAGGTCACGGAGCCGTCTTCGTCAGCCTCGCTTCGGCTTTCGGAAGCGTTCCGATGGGAGGCGGTCTCGGCACCGTCTTCTTCGCAACCGTCGTTCTCGCGGCTCTTCTCAGCACGGTAGGGCTGATGGAGGTCGTCGTCTCACATATCCTTGACTACGAAGGCGTAGAAAGAACCGTCGCCGCAGGAGGTGTCGGACTGACGCTGTTCGTCGTCGGAATTCCGGCGGCATCAAGCCTCGTGGTGGTAGACTTCTACGACCTGTTCGTCAACCGCGTCCTCCTCGTCGTGGGCGCGTTGCTCCTCTCGGTATACGTCGGCTGGCGTCTGAGCAACGAAGCCGCCGGCGTGGTTTCGAGAGGCACAGGTGGGTTCGACGGGTTCGGCAGGCTGTGGCTCTGGACGTTACGCGTCCCTGTCATTCTCGTTCTCGTCGTCGTTCTCGGCTTCGGTGTCGCCGACTACGTCGGACTCGTTCAGGATATAGCCGAAACCTTCGTTAGCCCGTGAGTTCGAAGCCGCTGAGGTCCCGGCTTCCGTCGGAGTGTTCGCGGAGGTAGTATACGACGCCAGGCTGGTGCGCCGCGCCGACGACGAGACGGACGCGAGGGCTGTCAGCGTGGAAGACGGCGTAGTCGGCGATACGCTCGTTCCTCGCATGGGTAAATAACTCTAGTTCAGGGTCATACCGTCTGAGCCATTCGCGTTCGACGGGCTGAGGAAGGAAACGGCGTTTGTAGTACCTCTGTAACGCGCCAAGACGCCGAGGGTTTCTCGCCGCCTCGCGTGACCGTCGGTACGCCTCAAAGTCGTCGCCCTTGGCGATATGCTCGGGACGGGTTAGGAAGTCGGTGGCTACGTCGCCGAGTGCGTCTGCGAACCGTTCGCCGTAGACGCGTTTTCCGGAGTCGATAAGCGAGAATAGGGTGCTACGGAAGACGGAGGCAAGGGTCTCGAAGTTCTCCGAGATATCGTCAGGCTTCGCGTCTTCGATACACGTATCGATGTTCCGTTGCCTACATATCTCCATAGACCACCGGTAGTCGTCAATCTCACGCACGGCGTCGATGTCGGCGAAGTACATCGGACGTATCCCCTGCTCGGTGTAGACGGTCTCATCCGCCTCGACGAAACGGTTGACGTGTCCGCGGAGAAAAGAGCGTTCGGAGTCAGTTCCCGCGTGAGTCACCCCGTGGACGACGAACTCAGTTCCGTCAGCCTCAACGGAGTCGCCCGGGAGACAGTCGCCGTCCTCGGGCGGAGGAACTTCCTTGCCACGGAGAACGTACCAGTCACTCTTGGCGTCGAAGTAGGCTTCGTCCGCCGTGGTAGCGTCGGTCAGTTCGGCAAGTTCGGCAAGCGACCGGACCGACCGGAGGGAGGCGAGACGTTCACGTTCGTCAGGCGTGAGTCCGCCATCGGTCATCGTCGGACGTACGTCTCGGAACGTAGTAAGACCTACGCACCCCAAGCTTTTGTCCGTCGACGCCGTCGAAACCCCGTGGACGACGAAACCCTCTCGAAGGAGGAAGCCGCCTCCGTCTACGACATGCTCGCGCCGGTCTACGGCGTCTGGAACAGGCTGTTTGAGTCGCGCGCCGCCGACAGGGCTTTCGGGATGACCGACGCCCGCGGCGACGTTCTGGAGGTCGGCGTCGGCACCGGCGTCTTCTTCAAACGTCTCGCCGAGGCGGAAAACAGCGGTACAGTCGTCGGCGTCGACCTGTCACGGCGTATGGCTGAGCGGACCGCGGCGCGTGTCACGGGTAGCGACGGCGCATCTGTCGTCCGCGCCGACGGCTTCGCCCTGCCCTTCGACGACGGCTCTTTCGACGCCGTCTTCTGCCAGTACGTCCTTGACCTCCTCCCGCCGGACGGCTTCGGCGACTTCCTAGGCGAACTCCGCCGCGTCCTACGTCCCGACGGAGAGCTATCGACGGTAACGGTCTCCCCCTCGGAAGCGCCGGCGAACAGGCTTCTTTCTTGGCTCCACGGCATCTCACCGAAGCTTGTGGGCGGATGCCGTCCGGTCCCCGTAGAAGGTATTCTCGGAGACAACGGATTCGAGGTCCGTGAGAAGGAACGCGTGAGACAGTCGGGTATGGCTTCGGAAGTCGCCGTCTCGACGTCTCGACGGTAGCTACGTCAGGGCGACGAGTTCGTCTATATCGGGAATATCGCGTTCGTCGTCGAGTATCTGCTCCATACGCTCTTGGTGTTTCTCGGCGGTGTACCTCGCGGCGTCCCCAGGACCGACGGGGAAGGCGTTTGGGTTTTCGAGTCCCTCGTAGGCGTAGTTGACAATTTCGAGGGTGAGGGGCAGGAGTTCCTCGATAGTCTCCGTCACGAACTCCTCGTCAACGTCGCCGTTCTCGACGTGCTGTTTGACCTCGTTCATGCCGAAGCCGACATGTCGTCCCTCGTCACTCCGTATCCCCTCGATACCTTCGACCAGCCCTGGAAGCTCAGGTATCTCGACGGTCGAGCCATTGAGTTGGACCTCCTCGCCCGCGTGGTCGCGGAAGTTCTTCGTAATCCCCCAGTAGCCCGTCTGCGCGATAATCCCCTCGGCGGTGAGCTGGTAGGTGCAGTAGGCGCGTACGCGGTTCTCAGGGGTGTCGTTTTCGAGGAGCGCCGCAGTCGCCTCGTGTTCGCGGTCGAAAAGTTCCTCGTACTCGTCACAGAACCAGCGGTCGTCGTTAGGCGTCGTAACCTCGCGTCCGTGCGCTTCCTCGGCGGCGTTGATGACCTCGCTCCAGTAACGGTCGAACAGAGCCGCGTGTTTCGCCTCCTCGTACATATGTGACGAGATGAACATCTGTTTCTCGACGCTGTCGAAAGCGATGGCGAACGGAGCTATGTCCTCGGTGACCGACGCCTCTCCCGCGCCGAACATGCCGAGAAGCTTCTTCATCACGTTAGACATCCGGTCGATAGCCTCGTCGTCTACCCCCTCGTACGCCTCGATGAGGTTCTCTCGGTCCTGTTCGAAGCTTATCTCGTTCTGGTTCCAGAAACGGTCGACCGAGTTTTGGAAGTAACGGAACGGACGGTTCTCCTCGAAGCCTAACAGACCTTGTCGGTATCCGTCGGACATGCCTCAGAATAAGACCGTGTCCGCAAAGCCTATACTCCGAATATGTACGGTTACTTAATTGTCAGTAGACGGCGTCGACGATTTCGTCGCCGAGGTCGTCGAATCCGGCGAGGTACTCGTTCCGCTCGTGGCGGAGCCTGTTCATCTTTTCCTCGTGGTCTTCGACGTTATCAGCGACACGGAGTCGTTCGAGGTCGACACCCTCAACCTCCGTCGGAACGGTCATACCGGCTTCGGAGTCTTGCCATTCGACGTTTCCGCGGGCTATCTCGCGCAGGACAGCGACGCTGTCCTCGACGCGTATATCGACGGGGTCGTCGTCACCGACACATCCGGTGTTAATTACGAAACAGTCCACGTCGAGGTCCGAGACGAGTTCACGGAAACGGTTCCCCTCCTCCCCCTCGGAGCCTACGATGAACGGGTTGGTGCCGACGACACGGACCGACTCGCCCGCGCTCTCGGGGTCTCCTGCGCTCGTCTCTATCGACTCGCCGAGCATGAACGCCGCGGCGGCTTTCTCGGGTTCGAGACGCGCGACAGGAGGCATGATAGGGTTACGCGTGATGAAGAAGACCTGGTCAACGTTTTCGAGGTCTATCCCGTTCGCGGCGGAGTCAAGCTGTTCACGCAGGACGGCGGCGCGTCCGTTCGACGTATACCTGTCGCTGTCGAAGTCGACCGTGCCGTCTTCGTCTACGTCGACGTTTTCGAGTACCGCCGACTCGTGGGTCACCGCCCCGTAGGTCTCGGGCTGTTCCTCCTCTTCGAGACCTATCGTCTTGAGGTAGAGTCCACGCCCTTCGCTTCCGACGACGGTTCCGTCGGGAAGGAGTCCGCAGACATCGTCCTGTAGCATGACGGCGTCTTCGGGCGGTTCGAGACCGAGTCCGTGGGTCGTGAGAGTCGACTTGCCTGTCGCCGACAGACCGAGGAACAGCTGTCCGACTTCGCGCGTGCCGTCGTCGCCTTCGAGCGTGATACGTTTGCTTCCGGCGTGGAGTCCGAGTCCGCCCGCCTGCTTGACGTGGTACATGAACAGACGGAGGAACGACTTCTTCGCCTCGCCCGAGTAGTCAGAGCCGAGGACGACGGTGAAGCCATCGTCAGGTAGGACACGTATAGCGGTTTCGTCGTACTCAGGAAGCTGGACGGTCAGGAAGTCAGGTTCGGCGTCCTCGGGCGCGGGGTCGAGTAGCTTGGTCAGCGTCAGCGCGATACGTCCGTACTCGCGCGGGACGTAATAGCGGCAGACGTAGCTGTGTTCGGGATGTTCGCCCACCCGCCGGTCGATACAGACCATTTCTTCGTCGCTCGCCGCGTCGAGTGCATCGTCGAAGTAGGCGTAGTCAGACGCACCGAAGTCGTCGTCGACGGCGTTCTTCGTCCTGTCCGCACACCGCGACCTGTACTCGCTGACGTAAGAGGGGGAGCCGAACTCGGTCGTCGTTTCGAGCTGACGCGAAAACTCACGCAGACGTTCCTCGGAGGGATTATAGACGACGTTCTCAGCTTCCTCGGGGTCCGGCAGGTCGGCGGAATCCGGCGGGACGGCGCTCTCGGTTTCTGACATCTCAACCGTACATCAGCACGGACATGCATAAATCTGTACCGTCTCAGCTAGGGAGGTGGTATGGTACCACGTAACACGGTAGCTGGCAAAAATAGAAGCTGTTTCCCGCTTCCCTTTCGACATTCGTCTAACCGGATACCGTCCACGAACCTCAAGCTTAATTTATCCCACCGAATACCGCGACCATGGCAGAGAAAAAATACGATGTCGCGGTTGCGGGCGCGGGACCGGCGGGAGCACAGTGCGCACGCGACGTTGCGGCGCGTGGATACGACGTCGTCGTCCTTGAGACGGAGGAGGAAGACGGCTTCCCGCAGACCAGCAACAAGTCAACCGGCGGGACGTTTCCGTCGATGATGGCGTCGTTCGGGGTACCTGACGACGTGGTCCAGAACTTCACGGACAGCGTCGTAATAGAGTCGCCGAACTCACATTACGTGCAGGAGCATCCGGGCGCTGTCCTCGACTTCGCGGAGTTCAAACGTTTCCTCGTCGAAGACGGGCGCGACGAAGGCGCGGAGTACCTTTTCGACGCCCGTGTCTCCGAACCCGTCGTCAAGGACGGACGAGCGGTCGGGGTCCGTTACAACGGCGACGAGGAGGTACGTGCCGACGTTGTCGTCGACGCGACGGGACCGAGCGCGGCGCTTGCCGAACCTATGGGCGTCGTCGACCTGCGCCGCGACAGACAGGCGATAGGCGTCGAGTACGAACTTGAAGATGTGTCGCTAGATGCCGACGGCTATGCCGACCTCCGTGGCGCGATGATGCTACGTCTCGACCACGACATCGCTCCCGGAGGCTACTCTTGGATATTTCACACGGGCGAGGACACGGCAAAGGTCGGCGTCTGTTACATACAGAACGAGGTTCACGAAAGACGCGCCGACGGCGAGACGGTTGACGGCTACCTCGAACGCTGGCTCGACTCCGACCCGCGTTTCGAGGATGCGACACGTATAGAGGGCAGACAGCACCGCGGTTCGGCGCACGTACAGCCGCCCGAGTCTATGAGCGCCGCCGGACTCATGGCGGTGGGCGACACGGTGCCGTCTGTCGACCCCGTCTGGGGCGAAGGTATCGACAAATGTATGAGGTCGGGACGCGTTGCGGCGGTCGCCGCCGACGCATGCCTCACCGAAGGCGACTTTTCGGCGGACGCGACAGCTCGTTACGACGACCTCTGGCACGAACGCGTTGCGCCCAACGTCGACTCGCGCCTCCTCCTTGCGCGTCTGCTATACGAGGTGTCCAACGACAGATACGACCGGTTTATGCGGGACCTGAATGCCGCCGACGACGAGACGCTGAAGCGCGCAAACGAGGGCGACAAGCGCGCAATGATGAAGCTCCTACATCTCCGTGACGTTCCCGCTCTCGTGCGCGTGGGCAAGGAACGTCTCGTCGGCTAACCCGTGCGGTATGCTAACGACGGTTCCGGACCACTTTACCGTCTGCGGCACGTACGTTAACTATGAGTGAAGAAACAGGGCGCAAGAACCTCCGTATGCCCAACGACGACGAGCTGTTCGCAATCGTAACCCGCCACGACGGCGGTAACCACGTCCGTGTCGAATGCGAGGACGGGGAGAACCGCATGGGACGTATCCCCGGACGTATGAAGTACAGGAACTGGATAGAGGAAGGTAACGTCGTCCTCGTAGAACCGTGGGAGTGGCAGGACGAGAAGGCTAACATAGAGTGGTGTTACTCCGAGGAAGACGCCGACCAGCTACGGCGTGAAGGACATATAGACGCCGCGTCGTTCTAGCGGGACAAGACTTTCGTACCATGCGGTTGAAGAAGGCGCATGGTGTCTTTCGACGAATTTACCGGCGAAGTACAGCACCGAATAGAAGCGGCTGAGCGCGGCGAGGCGGTCCGAACGACGCGCGCCGTCCTCGAAACCCTCGGTGAACGCGTCGAGGAAGGGATGGCGACCGACATAGCGAGTCCGCTCCCTATGGAAATAGACCGTTATCTTCTGCAGGTCGAGAACGGCGGAGCCTTCGGCTATCAGGAGTTCGTCGACCGCGTCGTTGAGAGGCTCGCGTACGAAGACCTTGAACTCGAAACGGGATTCGGAAAGCCCGCGCCTGTCGAGAGAAACGACGCCGTCTTCCGCGTGCGTGCGGTCGTCGCCCTTCTGGACGAACTCGTGGCAGGCGGTGAGATAGCCAACCTCGAAACCCAGCTTCCCGACGAGTACGACGAAGTTTTCGAACTCGTGGATGTCGAACAGGCTCCGTGGGACTAGTTCGGAGGTTCGTGGAGGTTCAGAAACCGCGGAGGTACTGAGAAGGAACAGGTAGGTCGTCGATGCCTAGCTCACGTCCGGCGTCAAGGGCGAAGTAGGGGTTACGGAGATGCTCGCGTCCGACCATCACGAGGTCGGCACGGTTGTTACGGACGATACCGTCCGCCTGATTAGACTCGACGACACAGCCGACGGCGCTCGTCAAGACTTCTGTCTCGGTTCGGTTTCTAACGCGTTCGGCAAGCGGCACCTGATAGTTCGCGCCCGTGTGAGGGATACTCTGGTCAGGATGTAGTCCGCCCGAACTCACGTCGATAAGGTCGGCTCCGTCGTCGTGTAAGAGGTCAGCGAGGCGCACGGTGTCGTCAACCGTCCATGAGTCACGGTCAGGGAGCCAGTCGGTCGCCGAAACGCGGACGAAGACCGGCTTATCGTCGTCCCATACGTCGCGTACCTCGCGGACAACCTCACGGACGAGACGGACGCGGTTCCTGAAGCACCCTCCGTACTCGTCGTCGCGTCCGTTCGTGACAGGCGACAGGAACTCGTGCAGTAGGTATCCGTGGGCGGCATGGACCTCAGCAACCTCGAAGCCGATGTCAAGGGCGCGTTCAGCCGCAGACGCGAAATCATCCTTCACCTTCTCAATATCGTCGGAGTCCATTCTACGCACCGGCGGCGCTTCGCCGTCGTACGGATACGGAACGTCGCTCGGGGCTAACGTCTCCCATCCCCCTTCGTCAAGGGAAAGCGGGTCGCGCCCCTCCCACGGACGGCTTGTCGAAGCCTTTCTTCCGGCGTGTGCCAGCTGTACCGCTGGAACAGCCCCCTGACGGCTCACGAAGTCGGCGACTCCTCTAAGGGCGTCAGCGTGGTCTGCGCTCCAGAGACCAAGGTCATTCGGAGAGATACGTCCCTCGGGTGACACGGCGGTGGCTTCGGAGACGACGGTTCCTGCCCCACCAACGGCGCGGGAGCCGAGATGTACGAGATGCCAGTCTTTCGCAAGACCGTCTCGGTCGCAGGAGTACTGACACATCGGTGAGACGGCGATACGGTTACGCGCCTCGACGCCGCGTATACGGAGCGGTGTGAAAAGGTCGGTCATGTCCTGAAGTCGTCTTGGAAACGGATAAACACGGCTTTCCAAAAAAGACCGTATACCTGCCGAGTATCGATTCCGATACGTTACGGAGAAACAGACTGCCTATAGACCGGCAACGTCCTCGATGGCGTCGGTGAGCGTTTCGATGCTCTCAACGTCGTGTTCTCCCATATGTCCGATACGGAACGACCCCTCGCTCAGGTCGCCGTAGCCGCTCGAAAAGACCATGTCGTACTCCTCGGAGACGGCTTCGACAGTCTCGGCTACGTCGATTCCGCGCGTGTTCTCGACGCAGGTAACTGTCTGAGACTCGTAGCCTTCCTCGGCGAACAGGTCGAAATGCTCGCGCGCCCAGTCGCGGGCGTACTCCGCCATATCACGGTGGCGCTGGTCGCGCTCCTCGTGTCCCTCGTCGAGCATATGCTTCATCTGCTTACGGTACGCGAGCATTACCGGAATCGCGGGCGTCGAATGCGTCTGACCCTTCCGGTCGTAGTAGTCGAGACACCGCTGGAAACCGCCGTACCACGAAGCCGAGTCCTTCGAAAGTTCGCGCTCGTAGGCTTCGTCGCTGACGGTACAGACGGCGAGTCCTGGAGGCATTGCGAACGCCTTCTGTGTCGAGGTGAAGATGCAGTCGATGTTATGCGCCTCGATATCGATATAGTCGCCGCCGAGGCACGAGATTGCGTCGACGACGAAGTACGTGTCGGGGTAGTCGCCGAGAACGTCGCCTATCTCCTCGACGGGGTTTCGGACACCCGTCGAGGTCTCGTTCATCACGACGCCGACAGCGTCGTAGTCGCCGGATTCGAGCGCGTCGTGGATGTCCTCGGGCTTCACCGCCTCGCCCCAGTCGTACTCGACTCTGTCAACGTCCTTGCCGAGGCGTTCGGCTACGTTCGCCTGACGCTCGCTGAAAGCGCCGCTCGTAGGGACGAGCATCGAGTCCTCGACGAGGTTCAGGGTGGTTGACTCCCAGAACTCCGTCCCCGACGCCGTGAGAATGATGACGTCCTGTTCTGTGTCGAGGAACTCCTTGGTGTCCTCGACGATGGTGGTGTACAGGTCGGTCATGCGCTCCGTGCGGTGTCCGAACATCGGCTCCGCCATCGCCTCGATAACGTCGTCACGTACCTCGGTCGGTCCAGGAAGGTACAGCGTCTTGTCGTCGTAGTCGTCGGTGTACTCACTCTTCTCTGTCATCGTAATGGGAACCTCGCGTCGGCGTGGCTTGTGAGTTTTGGTACCCCCGTACGGGTCGAGCGTCAGATGGATGGGGGAAATGCCTCGGCACTCATAGGGTTCGTCATCCGCTCTCGCGTCGGAAGGTAAGTGTCGTCATCGGCGACGGTCAGTATTACGTCGCCTGCGACCTAAGTCTTGTCTCCGCCCGCCGAATACGATAATAAAATAAGAGGTTCAGCGCATAAGGACACCAAGATGAGTTTCAGAGAGTCGACGTTGGTACGGGTGCTCAAGGCGTTCCGCGTTCTCGCTCCGTTGATACTGACGCATGCGAGAGACCTACGTCGGTACGTCTTGTTCGGGGGTCCACGCCGACTCGACAAGGAAGACAGAAGAGAGAGGGCGCGGCGTCTCGCTGACGCCTTCGAGGAACTCGGTGTAACCTATATCAAGCTCGCCCAGTTCCTGACGACGCGCCCCGACTTCGTGCCGCCGGTATACATCGACGAACTCCAACGGCTTCAGGACGACGTACCGCCCGAGGAGTTCAAGGATATACGCGCCGTCCTTGAAGAAGAACTCGGACCGGTCGACGAGGTCTTTGACAGCTTCAACGAGGAGCCGTTGTCGTCAGCCTCAATCGGTCAGGTACACCGCGCGACGGTAGACGGCGAGGAGGTTGCCGTCAAGGTCCAGCGTCCCGGTCTGAAGGAACGTATGGAGGCGGACCTCCGCGCGCTCAACGCCATGGTCTCGGTGCTCTACCGCCTGATGCGTCTTTCCGGACAGGCTTCCCACGCCGAGTCGATGGTCTCCGTCAGCCGTGATGTCAACAAGTCGTTGCGAAAGGAGGTTGACTTCGGACGCGAAGCGGACACGATGCGTGAGATACACGAAAACGTCGAGCGCGAGGGGTTCGACGATGAGGTAGTGATTCCAAAGCCGTACGACGAGTACTCGACCGACCGCGTCATAACGATGAGCTTCGAAGACGGGGTCAAAATCAAGGACGTGGAGGAACTCAGGAGGCGCGGGCACGACCTGCGGACCGTCGCGGCGCGTGTAGTCGAGGCGTACCTGCGTATGGCTTTCGTCTACGGCGTCTACCAGACCGACCCGCACCACGGCAACCTCGCGGTTAACGACGACGGACAGGTGGTCATCTACGATTACGGTATGTCCCAGAGACCCGAGGAGGAGGTAACGGGAGCCTTCGCGCGGTTTCTCGCGGGTCTCGGAATGCGTGACCACGACGTAACCATCGCCGCGCTTGAGGACTTAGGCTCCGTGGAGATATCGTCACGCGCACAGTGGGACGCGATGCGCGAGTGGGCGGATGCCCTGTCGAAGGATGTCGCGGGCGACGTAGCCGAGGTCGATATCGGAAAGGTCGCACGCCGTTTCAACGAAAGCTTCGACGACTTCCCTATACAGCTAAACCAAGACATACTTCTTAGCCTCCGCGCAATCACCGGCGTCCAAGGAATAGCGACGAGCCTCGACTCTGACTACGACTTCAGCAACCATCTTGCGCGTTTCTTCGTCGAGAAGGACGCGTTCGACCTCGAACTCGAAGAGATAAGGCGGGATGCCGAAGAGAGGAGCGAACGTCTATATCTCGACAGCATGAAGGAGGAGATAACCGACGAGGTCAAGGAAGCGAGCAAACGCGCCGTCCTCTCAGTCGTCGGCGGCACCCTCGTACTCGGCTCCGGCGTCCTCTACGCTGCCGTCGCCAGCCTCGTCGCCTCGGTAGTTCTCTTCGCCGCCGGCGTCGGTGTCTTCGCCAAGGTCGCGGCGTCTTTCCGCGAGAACGACCGCGTCTCGGGACCGATGTTCATGATGCGTTACGAGATGGAAAAATGGGGCGAAGAACACGGCGCGACCGAGACGGAGGAAAGGGAGAAAGCCGCCGTCGAATAGAGGGTAGACGGTCAGACCTCGGTCGGTATGTCGACGTAGAACGTCTCGACATCGAAACGTCGGTCAACCTCGTCGCGTAGGGCGAGGACCCCGTACCCGAGAACCGCGATTCCCACGGCTAACAGCCCGAGAAAGAACAGGTTCTCAGATTCCATGGAACGAGTAGCCCGGAACGCGTAATAGAAGTTAGGGGTAGGAGGTCGCCTCGGAACTCATAGGGTTCGTCATCCGCTCTCGCGTCGGAGGGTAACCGTCGTCATCGGCGGTCGGTCTACGTGCCAGTATCTCACAAAGCTAACGGTTAATCCGACTGCGCCGAATCCATCTAATTAGCCCCTACCTTTTTTGAATGTGCATCTCTATCTCGGGCGATGACAGAAACCCCTCTTCCGAAAGGCGTGAGTACAGATACGCTCAGACAGATTATCGCCGGATGGTACGAGGCGGGGGCGGACGAAGAACCCAGATACACGTCGGCGGTTGAGGACGAGACAGGAATTGCGGACGCCGTCGGTCGCCAGACGCGTTTTCTCGAAGACACGGATATTCTGACGGCCGAAGGTCAGAAGCACCGTCTTACGGAACAGGGGGAGATGCTCGCCAAGATGCTCGCCGAGGGCGAGGAAGGACGGGCGCGAGGACGGGCGCGCGACATCCTTTCCGACTGGGAGTTCACCAACGAGATAGAGGGGATTCTACGGAAGAACCCCACCGAAGAGGAATCCCTAGTACCGTTAATCGCAAGCGCGGCGGGTCAGGATATCGACGATAACCGCGTCCGGAACGGGGTGACAACCCTAATAGACCTGTACGAATGGTCGGGAATGCTCGAAAGGGACGAGCAAGGTCGTTACCGCCTCCCGCCCGAGAAAAGGGAGCCTGAGGCGGTCGAGGGCTTGGAGGAGGTGGAGAACGCCGTCGGACGCGTCGCTGCCGACGCCGAGGAAGCCGCGGGACGTGTCGAGTCGGTCGAGAAACGCGTCGAATCCGCGGCGGAGGAGATGGAGCGAGTCGAGACGAGGGTCGAAGAGACCGCCGAGAAAGCCGAAACTGCCGTCGAAGAAGCCGAAAGGGCGGTAGGGATAGCCGAAGAGGTTCAGGACGTTGCCGACGAGGTGCGTGAGGAGTTCGAGTCGGCCGCGGTGATGGGCGTAGAAACCATCCAAGAAACCGTCCGTGACGCGACCGAGGAGATTACCAAGGAGGTTGAGACGGAAGCCGAAGAGGTCGCGGAGACGGCGGAAGCTACCGTCGAAGAAACCGCCGAAATGGTCGAGGGTACCGAGGAGACGGAAGCGGTTGATAAGAATGCGGAGGAAGTAATGGAAGGAGCCGATACGGAGACGGAAGAAACTGAGGAAGAAACGGTAGCCGAGGAAGCTGACCGAAAGCCCGAGATAGAGCTTGAACTCGGTGATATCGCGGACTTGAGTATTACGGTGGGCGAAGAACAGGGTATCGAGGTAAGCGTTGACGGAGAACTTGACGACATAGACTTTCCCGATGGGCAGGAGAAGACGGAAGAGCTACAGACCGACGGAGGCGTGGAGGTATCGGAAGAGGATATACAGATATCCGACGATAAACTCGAACTCAAGATAGGGGCGGGTCCGGGGATAACGATATCCGTGGGCGATGCAGAGTCCGAGGACGAAGAGGCAGAAGAGGAAGAGGCGGAGGACGAAGCCGAGGAGACTTCCGAAGAGGCTGAGGAAGAAAAGACGGCGGAAACGGACGAGGAAACGGACGAGGAGACAGAGGAAGCTGCCGAAGAGGTAACCGAAGTGACGGAAGAAGCCACCGAGGAAGTGGATGACAGGCTTGAATCGCTCGTCGAGGAGGTTACCTCCGCCGCCGAGGAAGCACGTGAAGCAGCCGAGGAGGCACGGTCCGCGGCGGAAGAACTGGAGGCGGAACCCGGCAACGGTAACCCGAACGGCGAGAGTCACGCACTTTCGGTCGGTCTCGACCTCGACGCCGACCCCGAGGACGTGGAGGTTCTGGTACGGAGCCTCCGACGCGGCTTGCTTGACGGGTCGGAGTAGTCAGTCACGTGCGGAACCGCTCTTAGACGAGTTCCGTGCGTCAGACCTCGGTCGGAACGTCGATATAGAACGCGTCGATATAGAACGAGGCGTCGATTTCGCGGCGGAGGGAGCGCACCCCGAAGGTCTCGGTGTGGTAATGACCGCCGAAGATGACGTTCATGCCGTGTTCGCGGGCGTCGTGGTGTGCGCGGTGCTTGGGTTCGCCCGTGATGTAGACATCCGCGCCCGTTTCCGCCGCCTCGGCGACCTGTCCGCCCCCCGCGCCGGTCAGGACGGCAACCCGCTCCACCTCGTCGGGTCCGAAGTCGAGGGTCACGGGTTCGTTATCGACCGTATCGGCGACGTTACCGACGAAGTCGTCGTAAGGTAACGCGGTGCCGAGTTCGCCGACGAAGCCGACCTCCGCGCCGCCAAACTCGCCGAAACGTTCGGTGGGCGTCGCGCCAAGTTCGTCGAGGAGGAGTGCGTTGTTACCGAACGACTCATGGGCGTCGAGCGGGAGATGTGAGGCGTAGAGTGCGATATCATTCTCGACGAGTCCACGTATCCGGTCGTAGGTCTGTCCGACGACGGCGTCCGTTCCACCCCAGAACAGTCCGTGGTGGACGACGAGCATATCCGCGCCCCTTTCGGCGGCGAGTTCGACCGTCTGGGTAGCCGCATCGACTGCGAATGCGACACGGGATACGTCGCCGGAGTTTTCGACCTGTAAGCCGTTCGTCGCGGCGTCCGAACCCGTCCAGTCCTCATGTAGAATACCGTCGAGATGGCTAACTATTTCGTCGAGCATGGCGGAAGTTCGCCGCCGAGTCGGATATTTCCTTCGGCACCGAAGAAAGCGCATTTACGCCGCGGGGACGTTTTACGTCCATGGAAGCCTTGTTCGTAGCCGCCGACGGGTTCGACGCCCGCGAACGTCTCTACGTCCTGAAACGTCTACGTGAGGAGGATGTGGAGGTTGACATAGCGACCGACGGAGAAGCGGTGGACTCGGGCGGCGAAGAGGCTGATGCGGACGTGTACCTCGGAGAAACGCGAAACGTCTACGACCTCGTCCACGTCTCAGGGGGAAACCGCGGTCGGGACGAGACTCAGAGGACGGGCGAAGCCGTGAAGCGGAACGCCGCCGAAGGTGCGTTCGTCACCGCGGTGGGCGAAGGAGTCGGTATCCTCGCGGCGGCAGGCGAGGCGGAGGACAGACAGGTGTCCGCGACGGGGGATACCGCGGAGGCGGTCGAGAGCGCCGGAGGACGCGCCTACGACGAACCGGTCATCGTTGACGGCAAGTTCGTGACGACGCGAGGAGGTGACGACCTGCCGGAGTTCGGCGGTGAGGTTGTCAGGAAAGTCCGTCGGTCGCGGGTCAAGGACCTCTAACGGTCGCGTACGTAGACGGCGGTATGTCCGCGCGTTTCGACGAGACGTGCGCCGGCGGCTTCCGCAAGTTCCTCGGCAAGTTCCTCTGTCGTCGTCCCGCCTCGCGCCGCTCGTAGAAACTTGACCTTACGCGGTTCATCGTCGGCGAGTTGGTCGGCGAGTTCGTCGGCTACGGCTTCGATACCTTTCTTTCCGACACGTACCGTAGCGTCGGTTTCGTGCGCCTCTCGGCGTGCTTGTTCGTCGTCCATACTTACCAGTCCGTGTACGGGAGTTCGTCGTGGGTTTCCTTGGCGAGGTCGAGCGAGGACCGCATCAGCGCAGTCGTGTCCCAGATGCCCTCGACGAGCGCCTCCTTCTGTGCGTCTCCGATGTTCGCATCGTACTCGGTTTCGCCGACGGTGACGCGTTCCTTCTCAACGTCAACCTCAAGCGGCGTCTCCGGCTCTTCCTCAATACGCGTCTGTATCTCGTCCACTGCGTCGGCGTCGAGCGTAACGGTCGGGATACCGAGCGACTTGCAGTTGTCGGCGAATATCTCGGCGAACGACTCGCCGACGATGGCTTCGACGCCCCACCGCATCAGCGCCTGCGGCGCGTGTTCACGCGACGAGCCGCATCCGAAGTTATCGTTGACGACCAGCACGTTTCCGGAGTAGACGTTGAGCGGATGGTCGTTCAGGCTGCCGTCGTCGTCACGGCGCGCGTCGTAGAAGGCGTACTTACCCATATTGTCGAAGGTAACCTCCTTGAGGAAACGCGCCGGAACTATCTGGTCGGTGTCGATATCGTCGCCGCGTAGGGGAACGCCCGTACCCGCGACGCGCCGGACCGCCTTGCGGTCGTCGGTCATCCGAACACCTCCCTTGGGTCGGCTATCTCACCGCGGACGACGCTCGCCGCGAGCGTAGCGGGCGAAGCGAGAACCGTCTTCCCGTTCTCGCTTCCCTGTCTGCCGACGTAGTTCCTGTTCGACGACGAGACGCAGAGTTCACCGTCCTCGATACGGTCGCCGTTCATGGCTATACACATCGAGCATCCGGGTTCGCGCCACTGGACACCCGCGTGCTTGAATATCTCGTCGAGTCCTTCTTCCTCTGCCTTCCGCCGGACAGTCTGCGAGCCCGGGACGGCGAGTGCTCGGACACCGTCGTCCGCCTCACGTCCCGACGCTTCGAGGACGCGCGCCGCCTCACGTAAGTCGGAAAGGCGGCCGTTGGTACAGGAGCCAAGGAACGCCACATCGACATCGACGCCCTTCATCGAGTCGCCGGGCGATACGTCCATATGTTCCTGCGCCTTCCGCGCCGCCTCGGGGTCGTTCGTCTCCGCGGGTTCAGGAACGGTTTCGTCGATACCGATAACCTGTCCGGGGTTAACGCCCCAGGTCACCATCGGCTGTATCGCGTCGCCGTCTATCTCGACGGTATCGTCGTACTTGGCGTCGTCGTCGCTCGCTATCGACCGCCAGTACTCGACCGCTTCGTCCCAGTCGTCGCCGTCCGGCGCGTACTCGCGTCCGCGTAGGTATTCGAAGGTCTTCTCGTCGGGGTTGACGTATCCGGCGCGCGCTCCGCCTTCGATGGACATATTGCAGAGCGCTAGGCGTCCTTCGATACCGAGGTCCCGGACCGCCTCGCCGCCGTACTCGTAGACGTAGCCGATACCGCCCTCGACGCCGAGTTGGCGTATGATTGTGAGTATCAGGTCCTTGGCGTAGACGCCTTCGTCGAGCGTCCCGGTCACCTCGATACGGCGCACGTCCTGTTTGTCCGCCGCGATACATCCCGTGGCGAAGACATCGCGTATCTGACTCGTACCTATACCCATGCCGACAGCGCCGAGAGCGCCGTGTGTGCTCGTATGCGAGTCCCCGCAGACTACGGTCATCCCCGGCTGAGTCAGTCCGAGTTCGGGTCCGACGATATGGACGATACCCTGTCTTCCCGAGTCGAGTCCGAAGAACTCGACGCCGTGTTCCTCAACGTTCCCTTCGAGCGCCGACAGCATCTTCTCCGCCTGTTCGTCGTCGAAGGGGCGCGACCGGTCGTCGGTCGGGACGATATGGTCGGTCGTCGCATACGTCCTGTCGGGGAATGCGACCTCGTAGCCGCGCTCTTCGAGCATACCGAACGCCTGCGGACTCGTCACCTCGTGTATCATATGCAGACCCACGAACAGCTGTGTCTGTCCGTTGGGGAGTTCCTGCACGGTGTGGGCGTCCCACACCTTGTCGTAGAGTGTTCTTTCTGACATCTGTATTTCTCGTGCTTTGTTGCGAATAGTACGTGGAGACGTTAGAAGGTTGCTACGTGCGTTACTCGTTCTCGACCCACGTCATGAGCGAGCGCAACTCCTCGCCCACGTCCTCGATGGGATGTTGCTCGTCACGTTCCTTTAGCTGGTTGTACGACGGACGCCCCGCCTGGTTCTCGTTTATCCATTCGCGGGCGAACTCGCCGTTCTGGACCTCCTCCAGAATCTCTTCGAGGTTTTCGCGTACCCCGTCGTCGATTACGCGCGGTCCACGGGTCAGGTCGCCGTACTCGGCGGTGTCGCTGATATTGTCACGCATCCGCGTCAGACCGCCCTCGAAGATGAGGTCAACGATTAGCTTGAGTTCGTTGGCGCATTCGAAGTACGCCATCTCGGGCGAGTATCCGGCATCGACAAGCGTCTCGAACGACGCCTTGATGAGAGCGCTCGTTCCGCCGCAGAGTATCGCCTGTTCGCCGAAGAGGTCGGTCTCAGTCTCCTCGCGGAAGGTTGTCTCGATGACGCCCGACCGCGTACATCCGATTGCGTGTGCGTACGCCAGCCCGAAGTCACGCGCCTCGCCCGTGTAGTCCTGTTCGACCGCAAGGAGTCCCGGGACGCCCTCGCCGCGTTCGTACGTCTGCCGGACGAGGTCGCCGGGAGACTTGGGCGCGACCATCAGAACGTCAACGTCCTCGGGCGGACGTATCTGACTGTAATGGATATTGAAGCCGTGCGAGAACATCAGGGCGTCGCCCTCTTCGAGATTCGGCTCGACGTGTTCCTCGTAGGTCGCAGGCTGGACGGTGTCGGGTATGAGCATCTGAACGGCGTCGGCACGCGCCGCGGCTTCGGCGGTCGTCGCCACCTCCAGACCGTCTTCCTGAACGTCCTCCCACGAAGACGAGCCTTCGCGTAGACCCACGACCACGTCAACGCCCGAGTCGTGGAGGTTACGCGCCTGCGCGTGTCCCTGCGAGCCGTATCCGATTACGGCGACTGTGCGGTCTTCGATGAAAGACGGGTCGGCGTCGTCGTCGTACAGCGGCGTGATGTCGAAATCCTGCGTCATGGTCGTCCTCGTACCTCCTCCGTCTTTAGTTACCCGTTTCGTCGGTCGTCTTCTCACCGCGCGCGAGCGAGATACGTCCTGTACGGACGGTCTCCTTGATACCGAACTGTCGCACCATGTCTTCGAAGGCTTCGACCTTCTCGGTATCACCCGTCACCTCAACGACGACGGCGTTCGAACCCATGTCGACGACGTTGGCGCGGAACGAGTTGGCTATCTGCATTATTTCGCCGCGCGTTTCGGGGTCGCACGCGACCTTGTACATGGCGAGTTCGCGGTCAACCGAGTCGTCGTCGGTAAGGTCGCTGACCTTGATGACCGGTATCACCTTGTTGAGCTGTTTCTTGACCTGTTCGACGGTCTTGTCGTTGCCTTCGACGACGATGGTCATCCGCGAGTACTCGGGGTTCTCGGTCTCGCCAACCGCAAGCGAGTCGATATTGAAGTCGCGGCGCGTGAACAGTCCGGCGACGCGCGAAAGCACGCCAGGCTTGTTCTCGACGAGCACCGAAAGCGTGTACTCCGTCTCGTCGGCTCCACGTGCGACCGCATCCTCGCGGACACCCGTCGGCAGACGGCGTGTAGGTGCTCCCTTGCTCATGATATCCGGCTCCCTTGTGTGCCCTTACCCATGATGAACTCGTCGTTGCCGCTTCCCGCGGGCACCATCGGGAAGACGTTTTCGTTCGGGTCTATGACAGCGTCGATGACGCTCGGACCATCGTACTCCAGCGCCTCGTCAAGTACCTCGTCAACGTTCTCGGGGTCGGTAAGTCGCCAGCCTTTCGCGCCGAACGCCTCGGCTATCTTGTCGAACTCGGGAAGATGCGGGAGTTCGCTCTCGGCGTAACGTTCGTCTTGGAAAAGCTCCTGCCACTGGCGCACCATGCCCATGTAGTAGTTGTTGATTATGACGAGCGTGAAGTCGAGTTCCTCGCGGACCGCCGTCGTCAGCTCCTGTACGGTCATCAGGAACGAGCCGTCACCGTCTATACAGACGACCTCGGTATCGGGCGCGGCTAGCTTCGCGCCGATGGTCATCGGAAGACCGCATCCCATCGTACCGAGTCCACCGCTTGAAATCCAGGTACGCGGCTCCTGATACTCGTACCACTGAGCCGCCCACATCTGGTGCTGTCCGACGCCGGTACAGACGATGGTGTCGTCGGTCGTCTTATCGTCAAGCGTCTCGATAACGCGCTGAGGCTTGAGGTCGTCGCCCTCTTGCTCGTACTCCATCGGATACTTCTCCTTCCATTCGCTGAGCTTTTCGAGCCAGTCCGCCGTGTCGGGCGCGTCGCGCTCCTCCATCTCGTCGTTGATGTCGCCCACGACCCGTTTGGCGTCGCCGACGATAGGTATGTCGGCGTGGATATTCTTCGAGATTTCCGCCGGGTCGATGTCGATATGGATGACCTTCGCGTGAGGAGCGAACGACTCTATCTTGCCCGTCGCGCGGTCGTCGAAACGGACGCCGATACCGATGAGTAGGTCGCAGTCGGTGACGGCGCGGTTGGCGTACCCCGTGCCGTGCATACCGAGCATTCCGAGCGAGAGGTCGTTGTCCTCGGGAAATGCGCCGAGTCCTTGTAGACTCGTCGTAACGGGGATACCGTTCTCGTTGGCGAGTTCACGGACCTCGTCGGCGGCGTCCGCCATGATAGCGCCTCCGCCCGCGAAGATGAGCGGCTTGTCGGCTTCCTCTATTGCCTCCGCCGCCCTCTTAATCTGACGCGGATGCCCCTCGTAGTTAGGGCTGTATCCTTCGACGTTGAGTTCGCTACGGACGGCGTCGGTGTCGTTCTTCGAAACGTCCTTGGGAACGTCGAGGACGACGGGTCCCGGGCGTCCCGTGTTGGAGACGTAGAACGCCTCCTGTACGGTGTCGGGCACCTCGTCCTCGTCCTTGATTAGGTAGTTGTGCTTCGTGACGGGCATCGAGACGCCGCGCATATCGGTCTCCTGGAAGGCGTCGTTGCCTATCATCTCGGTCGGGACCTGCCCTGTGATAGCGACGATAGAACGGGAGTCCATGTCGGCGTCGGCGAGTCCCGTGATGAGATTGGTCGCTCCCGGACCCGATGTTGCGAGACATACGCCAGGGCGTCCTGTCACAGAATGGTACGCCTCGGCGGCGTGTGCCGCGCCCTGTTCGTGCCCCATCATGACGTGGTTTATCTCGTCGTCGTCGTACAGGACATCGTAGACGGGCATGATTGCGCCGCCCGTGATGCCGAACATCGTGTCGACACCCTCCTGCTTCAGACCTTCGACGAGGGCTTCTGCACCCCTACGTGTCGTCGGAGCCTCCTCCTCTTCGGTTTCTTCCGTATCTCTCGTTGTCTTGCTCATGTTATGGTTCAGCACCTCTTTCGCGTTCTTCGCGTGCTTCCTTACGGACGAGATGGTTGACGGCGTCAACGAGCGCCTCGACGCTCGCCACCGTGATATCCTCGCTCGACGCGTTGGCGTTCGCCTCTTCGCCGTCGCGTTCGACACCGACGTAGACGTTGGCAACTGCGTCGCTTCCGCCGCTGATAGCGTCGATATGGAAGTCAGTGATTTCGACGTCGTACTCTCCGCCCATCAGCGACGAAACGGCAGACATGGCGGCGTCAACGGGTCCGACGCCAACGTCCGCCTCGACACGTTCCTCGTCCTCGACCTCCGCGCGTACGCTCGCCATCGGCGTACGGTCGTTGCCCGTGGAGACGTTGACCTCCTTGAGGTCGACCGTCTTTTCGGCTTCGGGGACGGCGGACATGACGCTCTCCGCGATTGCGAAGACATCGGCGTCGGAGACGCGTTTGCCCTTGCCACCCATGCTCTTGATACGCCGCGTAATCTCGCGCACCTCGTCGTCGTCGGGTTCGTATCCGGCTTCCTCAAGCGTCTCACGGACGCTGTGCGTGCCCGTGTGCTTACCCATGACGAGACGGCGTTGGTGTCCGACATCCTCGGGACCCATGATTCCGGGTTCGAAGGTCGAGGAGTCTTCGATTACGCCAGCGGCGTGTATCCCGCTTTCGTGCGAGAAGGCGTTGTCACCGACGACGGGCTTGTTCTGAGGAAGCGGTATTCCGCTGAGACGTTCGACGGTCTTCGACAGGTCGTAGATACGCGTCGTATCGATTCCGGTATCGATACCGTATATCGATTCGAGCGACATGACGACCTCTTCGAGAGCGGCGTTTCCGGCGCGCTCGCCGATTCCGTTAACCGAAACCTGACACTGTACCGCGCCAGCCTCGATTCCGGCGAGCGCGTTCGCCGCCGCGAGTCCGAAGTCGTCGTGCGTATGTACGTCGTAAGGCACGTCAACCTCGTCGCGGAGCGCATCTATCAGACGGTACATCGCGGTCGGACGTATCACGCCGACGGTGTCCGGAATGTTGACGATATCCGCACCCGCGTCGTGCGCCGTCTCGATAATATCGACGAGGTAGTCGAAGTCGGTACGGGTCGCGTCCATCGGCGAGAACATACAGTCAACGCCGTGGTCCTTGACGTGTTCGACGGCGTCGCGCGTCATCTCCAGCACCTCCTCCCGCGACGAGTCCATCGACTTCTGTATCTGTATATCGCTCGACGAGACGAAGGTGTGTACGAGGTCAACGTCGGCGTCGAGAGCGGCGTCGAGGTCCTCCTCGTGGACACGTGCCAGACCGCAGACATCGTTCTCGCTCGTCGCCGCGATTTCACTCACAGCCTCGAACTCCTCGTCGCTGTTGATGGGGAATCCAGCCTCTATGACGTGGACGCCCATCTCGTCGAGAGTCTCAGCTATACGGAGCTTATCGTCGAACGAGAACGACGTGCCTGGCGACTGTTCGCCGTCACGTAACGTCGTATCGAAGATACTGACGTCAGTTACGTCGTGGTCCCAAAAAACGATCCCCTTCCTTCGACTCTTCCGGTACAAATCCATCACCGGATACGTCGTCATCCTTTCGGGTCATCGTAATCTAACGCACTCACCTTTCGGACTTAAGCCTGTCGATTAAAAGGGTGGATTGGCAGACGGTGACACGGAAGCCGCACGCGGCGGAGGACGTGTCGCAGGTTTTGAGAAGGGTGATGACGTACCCCCTGTATGGAAAGAACCGAAACGGTTCCGATGCTCAGCGTTGCGGGAGGCGGGGTCCTCGTTGCGACGGGTGTAGTCGCCTACGTAATAACCGACTTCGCCAGCGTGACAGCGCTCATCCCCGCCGTCTTCGGCGTCATTCTCGCCCTCGCCGGTATCGTGGGGCTACGTACCGACCGCGAGCGGGAATCCGTCTACGCCACCGCGGTCGTGGCGGTGGTCGGCGCGTTAGGTTCGACCCGCGGTGTGCCCGACAAGATTTCGCTCCTGCGCGGCGAACCTGTCGAAACACCCGTCGCCGCAGTATCGCAGGGCGTGATGCTCGGCGTCTGCGTCGTCTTGGTTGTCGCCGCCGTCTGGTACGTGGTAAAGGAGTAGCTATCCGAGTTGATGTACGCGTTCCGCCACCGCCGCACCGAACTCGTCGGTGCCTGCATCGCCGCCTAGGTCGCGTGTCAGCGTCTCGCCTTCTGCGATTACGTCCTGTAGCGCTTCGAGGACGAGTTCGCCCGCCTCCTCCTCGCCGATATGGTCGAGAAGGAGAGCGCCAGCCCAGATTGTCGCCGTCGGGTTGGCGCGGTTCTCGCCCGCGTACTTGGGCGCGCTTCCGTGGAGGGGTTCGAACATACTCGTGCCTTCGGGGTTGATATTTCCGCCCGGCGCTAAGCCGAGTCCGCCCTGAAGCATCGCGCCGAGGTCAGTGATTATGTCGCCGAAGGTGTTGGGCGTGACGACAGTCTGGTAATGGTCGGGGTTCTTGACGAACCACATCGTCGTCGCGTCTACGTAGTCGTACTCGTGGTCGATTCCGTCGTAGTTCGTCGCCACGTCATCCATGACCTCGCGCCACATTCCGTAGATATCGGTCAGGACGTTCGCCTTATCGACGCCCGTCACGAGGTCGTGGTCGTTCTCCGCCGCGTGGTCGAAGGCGTACTCGACGACGCGTTCGGTGCCTTCGCGCGATATAGAGCCTATCTGGTAGGCGATTTCCTCGGCGTCTGTTTCGATGTCGAGACCGAACTTGGTCTTGTAGAGCTTACGCTCGACCTCCAGTTCGGCGCTCGACTTACCCGTCTCGGCGCGCCCACCGATACCGACGTAGAAGTCCTCGGTGTTTTCGCGCACCACGGTGAAGTCGATATCCTCGGGTCCGCGGTTGCGGAGGGGCGACTCAACGCCTTCGAGGAGCTTGATGGGGCGCAGGTTGACGTACTGGTCGAACTCAAAACGCAGGCGGAGGATGATTCCCTTTTCGAGAACCCCAGGTTCGACGCGCGGGTCACCGATGCTTCCGAAGTAGATAGCGTCGTAGCCCGAGAGTTCGTCGAGCGCGCTGTCGGGAAGGATTTCGTCGGTTTCGAGGTAATGGTCGGCTCCGTAAGGCAGGTCACGCCATTCGATTCCGAAGTTGCGTGCGTCGCTCGCCGCCTCCAGAACCGTCTTTCCGGCGTCGATTATCTCGGGTCCGATACCGTCCCCTTCGATGACAGGTATCTCGTGCATACGCGAGACGCGTGCGCGGCGCTCATAGGAGTTTCGTACTCGCGCCGGTTCCGGCGGGGTTTGTTGGACGCGACGGTATTACGCGTGTGTCTTTCCAGAAACAGTACCGTGCGTTACATCACGACGGGCGTTCTGAGCGTTGTCGTCTTCGTCATCTGTACGCCGTCAGTTTCGTCGAGAACGAGGGTTAGCGGTCGCTATCTGATAGCTGTTCCACGCCGTGACGGCGACGCCGAGGGCTGAGACGGCGGAGAGGGCGGCAAGACTCAGAACGCCGTGGTCTCGGACGGCGTGCCACGATACGTAGATAACCACGATACCCACGGCTTTCATCGGGACCATCGACCAGATTCCGAAGGCTTCAAAGAGACGGCGTGGGACCGGATTACGTTCGACGCCGCCGTAACGCGTCAGCGCGAGGTATGTCGTGACGGTGTCGCCGACTCCCCAGAAGGCGACGAGTACCGCCCATAGGTACGGCTCCGGACCGGTCCCGAACACGTCTATCTGTCTACGCCGGGGTTGGTGTACGCGCCGTACTCCGCCGACGCGAACGCCTCGCCGTACTTGGCGAGGACGCCGCTCTCGTAGCTTGGCTCCGGCGTCTCACGTTCCTCCAGTCGGTTTTCGAGTTCGTCGTCCGAGAGGTCAACAGAGAGTTCGCGGTCCGAGATATCGACCGTCACGGTGTCGCCGTCTTCGAGAACGCCGATAGGTCCGCCGTCGTACGCCTCGGGTGCGACGTGCCCGATGGACAAGCCGCGGGTTGCGCCCGAGAACCGCCCGTCGGTGATGAGCGCCACGTCCTCAGAATGCCCCTGTCCGGCGACCGCCGAGGTGACGCCGAGCATCTCACGCATCCCGGGACCCCCGCGCGGTCCTTCGTTACGGATGACGATTACGTCGCCCGAATCGACCTTGCCGCTCTGGACGTACCGCATCGCGTTCTCCTCGTCCTCAAAGACACGCGCGGGTCCCTCGTGGTGTATCTCGTCGTCAGCGGTTATCTTGAGAACCGCTCCGCCGGGTGCGAGATTACCCTTCAGGATACGTATCGCGCCCTGCTCGTTCTTCGGCTCCTCGACAGTGTAGAGGAAGTCGGCGTCGATATCCTCGATTGCGGGCGGGTCGATACGTTCGAGTTCCTCGGCTATCGTTCTGCCCGTGACGGTGAGTGCGTCGCCGTGGAGAAGGTCGGCGTCGTAGAGTTCCTTCAGGACGACAGGGACGCCTCCGACCTCGTGTAGGTCGTTCATCGTCTTTTCGCCTCCGGGCTGGAGGTCGGCGATTTTGGGCGTCCGGCGTGAAATCTCGTCGAACTCGTCTATCGTTAGGTCAACGCCCGCCTCGGACGCCATGGCGAGAAGATGGAGGACGGCGTTCGTCGAGCCGCCGATGGCGACCTGTAGCGCGATACCGTTCTCGAACGACTCCTTGGTCAGGAAGTCGGACGGACGGAGACGTTCCTCGACCGCCTCGACGGCGAGGCGTCCGGCGCGGCGTGCCTCCTCGTAACGCTCGGGGTCCTCGGCGGGGGGCGACGCGCTTCCAAGAGGAGCGAAGCCGATTGCCTCGGTTATCGACGACATCGTGTTCGCCGTGAACATGCCGCCGCACGAACCCGGTCCCGGACAGGCGTTACGTTCGAGTTCTTCGAGTTCCTCGTCCGACATCTCGCCCTCCGCCGCCGCACCGACGCATTCGAAGACGTTCTGTATCGTAACCTGCTCGCCGTCGTGTTCGCCCGGCATTATCGAACCGCCGTAGAGGAAAACGCTCGGTAGGTCGGCACGTATAGACGCCATCATCATTCCAGGCATGTTCTTGTCACATCCTCCGATGATGACGAGTCCGTCCATACGTTCGCCGAACGCAACGAGTTCGACGCTGTCGGCGATAACCTCGCGCGAGATGAGGGACGCCTTCATGCCCTCCGTCCCCATAGAGATAGCGTCGGAGATGGTGATAGTGCCGAACTCTATCGGCATTCCGCCCGCCTCATCGACGCCTTCGCGCGCCGACTCGCCCACGTCGTCGAGATGGACGTTACACGGCGTTATATCGGCGGCGGGGTTGGCGATACCGACCATCGGCGAAGAAAGGTCCTCGTCGTCGTAGCCCATGGCGCGGAACATCGCACGGTGAGGGGCGCGGTCCCGCCCCTCTGTAACCTCTTGGCTCTGTATCTTCTTGCTCATGGTGGTAATGCGGCACGGGCGCTAATATACGGTTTGGTGTCGGTCAGTAAGGAGGGGAACCCGAGCGGATGACGTTCGATAGGCTCTCCATCTCGTCGGAGATACCGCCGAGTTCGACGGCGAGGAGGACGGCGATATCGTCGAGAGTTACGATTCCGGCGATTTCGCCGTCGTCAACGACAGGCATACGGCGCACGCCTGCGGCGTCGAGGGTGTCGATAAGTTCGCCTATCTCATCATGTGCGTTGACCGTGACGAGGTCGTCGGTCATAATATCCGAAGCCGTGACGGCTTCAAGGTCGCGTCCCTGTGCTACGCCTCGGACCGTAATGTCACGGTCGGTCACAATACCGACCGGTTCGCCGCCCTCGACCACGACGACGCTTCCAACGTTCGTCTCTTCCATCGTCTCGGCTATCTCGCGCGCCGTCTCGCCGGGTTCCGCAGTCACTACCTCGTCCGCCTCACGCGCTATCTCCTTTACTGTCGGCATGTTCCAACCATACGTCGGAGGTAACTTAACTCTGTCCCGTGTGTTTTTGTACGCCGAAACCCATCATCCGGTATGCCGTACAGAACCCCGTCGAACCTCCTCGGACTTACCGACAGGAACGTTCCCGAAGGCTACTTCTGGATAACGCTCGTCGCACTCTGGTTCGTCTCGGCTATCTACCACGTCATACTGACCGGAGGTCTGTCGGTCGTAGACCACGTCTTCGTTGCAGTCACGGCGGTTCTGTACGCGGGACTGGCGGTTTTCGCGTTCGGTATCGCCGAAGTTGTCTTCGAGGTGGGGCGGCGTGCGACCGAGAGGATAGCTTAGCGCCGTTCGCGCGCCTTCCGCAGGAATCTCTCCATCATCTCGTGTCCGTGTGCCGTCAGGACGCTCTCGGGATGGAACTGGACGCCTTCGAGCGGCTTTTCGCGGTGACGCATCCCCATCACGATATCGCCGCCGTGCGCCGTTACCTCGAAGCAGTCGGGGACCTCGGTCACGCACAACGAATGGTAACGTCCGACGGGGAAGTTCTGCGGCAGGTCGTCGTAGACACCTTCGCCATCATGTTCGAGACGCGTCGTCTTTCCGTGTACGGGTTCGGGGGCGCGTCCGACCTCGCCGCCGTACGCCTCCGCCATCGCTTGGTGGCCGAGACAGACGCCGAGGGTCGGCGTCTCGTCGTACTCACGCAGGATACGCAGGACGTTACCGATATCGCGTTCGTTCGCGGGATGTCCGGGACCTGGGGAGACAACGATTCCGTCGGGGTCGACTTCGTCGACACGTTCGAGCGATACGCGGTTGTTCTCGACCACCGTCTCAACGCCCTCGACGCTCGTGTAGTCAACGAGGTTCCACGTGAACGAGTCGAAGTTATCGACAAATAGGACGGTCGCCGTCATCTATCGTCCTCCAGGCTTTCGAGCGCCGTCACCAGCGCGTCGGTCTTGTCCTCCGTCTCCTCGAACTCGTTTTCGGGAACCGAGTCCGCCACGATACCCGCGCCCGCCTGTACGATGACATCGCTCGTCCCGTCGTCGTTTTCGTCGAATGTCGCCGTCCGTATCGTGATGGCGAAGTCTGAGTCGCCGTTCCACGAGAAGTAGCCGACACCTCCGCCGTAGACGCCACGCGGTTCGGGTTCGAGTTCGTCGATTATCTCCATCGCACGTATCTTGGGTGCGCCCGAGAGCGTCCCCGCGGGAAAGACGGCACGTGTCGCGTCAAAGGCGTCGTGTTCGTCACGGAGACGTGCCGAGACAGTCGACTCTATATGCTGGACATGCGAGTACTGTACGACGCTCATGAAGTCATCGACCTCAACCGTCCCGCCCTCGCCGACACGGCGTACGTCGTTTCTGCCGAGGTCTACGAGCATGACGTGTTCGGCGAGTTCTTTTTCGTCGCTCAGCATCTCGCCCGCGAGGCGTCGGTCCTCGACGGGAGTTTCGCCCCGCCCGCAGGTCCCCGCGATTGGGTTGGTCGTGACGCGACCGTCGTGGACGCCGACGAGGGTCTCGGGACTCGAACCCACGACTCCGAAGCCGTCGAACTCTACGAGGTACATATACGGCGACGGGTTGATTTCGCGGAGACGTGCGTAGAAGTCGCGCGTATCGCCACGGACGCGGTAACGTTTCTTCCGCGAAAGAACCGCTTGGTACACGTCGCCGTCGTAGACGTGTTCGCGGGCGCGTTCGACCGCCTCCTCGTACGTACCGCGGTCGCCCGCCTCCTCGTCGAGTATATCGAATCCTTCCGGTTTGCGTTCGTCGTACGTCCGGAGCGCCTCGACCGCGTCGCGTGCGTCCTCTATAGCGGCATCGTATACTTCGTCGGGGTCGTCGTCCTCGGTCAGAACGGGCGTGAAGACAAGACGCGTTTCGTCCTCCTCGTGGTCGTAGACGAGGTTACGTGTCGATAGAACGAAGACGGCGTCGTCTGTCGGCGTATCGAACGGTTCGTCTAGCCAGAGGTCGCCGACAGCGTCGTATGCGAGGAAGCCGACGAGTCCACCCTCGAATACCTGACGGTCGCCGTCGTCGAAGCCGACCGTCGAGGCGTTAGGGAAGAAGGAACGCAGAGCGTCGAGGGTATCCGCGCCGTCCACGACCTCGCCGTCGGTCACGGCGTCGAGAGCGCCGACGGTCGCACCGTCTCGGAGACCTTCGACCGTCACGGTCCGAGCGTTCGACCGGAAGACTGCGTCGGGCGCGTATCCGACGAACGAGTAACGGGCGCGTCCGTCGCCGCCGTTTCCGTCCGCGCCGACCTGCCTGAGCGCCGATATGTCGGTTTCGGCGCTTTCGAGGAGGAAGGAGTAGTCGGTCCGTAGCGCCGAGTAAGCGGCGAGCGGCTTAGGGGCGTCAACGTGCGCGGAGAGACGGACGACGGCAGGCGGTTCGACCTCGCGGAACTCGTCGCGCGAGAGGTCAAACTCCGGCATCGCGCACCTCGCGGACGAAGTTCTCTACCAGAACATCGTCCTTCGCCTCGCCGCGTTCGACGCCCGACGAGACATCGACGGCATACGGCGCGACGGTCTCGACGGCGCGGGAGACGTTCGAAGGGTCGAGTCCTCCCGCAAGGACGACGGGAAGAGTGGTTTCGTCAACGAACCGCGCCGCTTCCTCCCAGTCGGTAGTCTCGCCGGTTCCGCCCGCACCCTGAGCGTCGGTCGAGTCAACGATAACCGCGTCGGCGGCGTCGGAAGACGGTTCGTCGAACTCGACGCGTTCGACGACCTTTGCGTGTCGTGCCGCGCCATCGACGCCGACTCCGTTGTGTACCTGTACGGCGTCGGCGTCAGTCTCACGCGCGAGCGCCTCGACGTGGTCGTCGTCGTCGGGCATCGTAACGGCGACGGTAGTGACGAACGGCGGCGTCGCCTCGACGAGTTCGCGCGTCTCGTCACGGTCGAGTTCGCGGTGTGTCTCGACGGGAACCTCGGTGACGAAGCCGACGGCGTCGGCGCCCGCCTCGGCGACGGTTTCGAGTTCGTCGCGCGTCGTGATTCCACAGACCTTTACGCGTGTCATTGTGTCTCCGAGAGCGCGCGTAGCTTCTCGACAGCCTTTCCTTCGTCGATGGCGTTCCGCGCTACCTCGACGCCTTCCTCGACCGACGACGCGACGCCGGCGACGTAGAGCGCCGCGCCCGAGTTGGCGAGGACGATATCGCGTTTAGCGCCGTCCTCGTCTCCTGCGAAGACTGCGCGGAGGTCGCGTGCGTTCTCAGCGGGCGTGCCTCCGGCGACAGCCTCGACGGGCGCTTCCCCGACGCCTATCTCGTCGGGCGTTAACGTGTACTCCTCGACGGTTTCGCCGTCAACCTCGGCGACCGTCGTCTCGCCGTGGAGCGCGATTTCGTCCATACCCGCGCCGTGTACGACGAGAGCGCGTTCGACATCCATATGAGCTAGCGACCGCGCCATGAGGGGGACGAGTTCATCGTCGTAGACACCGACGACCTGCGCCTCCGCACCCGCGGGGTTCGTGAGGGGTCCGAGAATGTTGAAGACTGTGCGCGCACCGAGTTCCTTCCGTGGTCCGATGACGCGTTTCATCGCGGGATGGAAGAGGGGCGCGAGCATAAAGCCGACTCCAGCCTCCTCGATTGCGCGTTCGACCGCCGGAGGTTCGGCGTCTATCTCGACTCCCATCTCCTCCAGAACGTCGGCGCTCCCTGACGATGACGAGACGGAGTAGTTACCGTGTTTAGCGACCGCCGCGCCGCCCGCCGACGCCACTATGGCGCTCGCGGTCGAGACGTTGATGGTATCGTGGTCGTCGCCTCCGGTTCCGCAGGTATCGACGAGCGGCGAGGCGTTGGGCGAGATACTCCGCGACGCCGCCTTCATTCCCTGAGCGAATCCGGCGATTTCCTCCTCAGTCTCGCCCTTCATGCGGAGAGCAACGAGAAGCCCGCCTATCTGTGCGTCGGTCGCATCCTCGAAGACGGCGTCCGCCGCCTCGCGTGCCTCATCGAGCGTCAGGTCCTCGCCTTCGACAGCCTTGTGTAAGTATTCCTGAACCATGATGTACAACTCTGTACTTTGGTGTACAGAATAGTTCAGGAAGTAAAAGAGTTGCTGATTAGACGGCTACGTCAGAGGGCGTCCTCGTCCTCCTCGCCGGTCCGTATACGGACAGCTCCTTCGACGGGGGTGATGAATATCTTGCCGTCGCCCACCTCGCCCGTCTTGGCACTGTCGGCGATAGTGTTGACAACATCATCTACCTCTTCGTCGGATACGACGACCTCTATCCTCGTCTTGTTGAGGAGGTCGACGCTGTACTCCTCGCCGCGCCACGTCTGCTTAACGCCCTCCTGGTTACCACGACCACGGACATCAGAGACGGTCATCGACGGGTAGCCTTCGGCAGAGAGTGCCGCTTTCACCTCTCCGAGTCTGTCGGGACGTATGACGGCTTCGACTTTCTTCATTCTTCATCACCTCCAAGCGCGAAGTCAGCTTCGCCGCCGTCGGTGACGGCGGGAGTGTCGGACGTGTCAGAGAACTCGGGGTACGCGGTAAGACCGTGTTCGGCACGGTCGAGACCCTCGTGTTCGTGTTCTTCCGTGACACGAGCCTGTCCGGCAGCCTTGAACGCGCCCCAGACGGCGGCGGTAGTGACGACCGTCCAGACGACGATTACGGCGGTACCGATTATCTGCGGAGCAAATGCGCCGGCGTCGACCGACAGTATACCGCCCGCGACGAGAGCCTCACCGACGGGGGTTCCGTCGACCGACCAGAGCGGGTACAGGACGACACCGATGACGCCTGCTGTACCGTGGACAGGGAAGACCGCACACACGTCGTCCAGCTTGAGCTTGCTCGTGACGAAGTCGAAGACGAGCGGAAGCTGGATACCACAGATTAGTCCGAGGGCGAGCGCTCCCATCGGCGTGAGCATGTCGGCGGTTCCGGTGACAGCGACCAGACCGGCGAGCATGCCGTTTGCGACGTAGAGCGTGTCGACCTTACCGGAGCGTAACAGGGTCATCGCGCCCGCGCCGAGACCACCCATAGCCATGCCGAGGGTCGTCGCCATGGCGACGCGCCCGACTAATCCGAACGCCCCTAGCTCTATCGCGCCGTCCGCCGCCGCGGCAGGGTCAAGGACCGTAGCCGCGGTACCGACGTTGAAGCCGTACCAGCCGAAACAGAGCATCAGCGTTCCGAGGACGGCGAAGGTTATCGAGTGTCCTGGAATGACGTTGACGCTTCCGTCGGCGTTGAAACGGTCGATACGTGCGCCCAGTACCCAGACTGCGGTCAGACCTGCGATACCGCCGACTCCGTGGACCACCATACCGCCCGCGAAGTCGTGGAATCCCATTCCGGTAAGGAGCGGGTCGACGCCTGGAGCGTACCAGACGAGACCCGAGACCACGGGGTAGATTATCGCCGCGAGTACGAAGGTGTATCCGACGTAGGCGCGGAGCTTGGCACGTCCTGCAACGGCTCCCGAGACGATGGTAGCGGCGGTCATTGCGAAGACCGCGCTGAAGAGCCACGTGAACCATCCTTGCGAGCCCTGACCGAACATGGCGAGGGCACTTCCGGGCGTACCGCCTCCGGCTAGGGTGCCGACGTTTCTTGCGACACCCATTCCGATTAGGAAGAAGACGACGACGCCGACAGACCACGTCAGCATGTTCTTGGTCAGCTGGTTCGCAACGTTCTTGCTACGAACCTGTCCCGATTCAAGCATTGCGAATCCGGCGTGCATGAAGAATATGAGGAATATGACCGTGAGTCCCCATGCCGTGTTCACACCGGTAGCGAGTTCTTCTATACCCCCACCCTCCAGCTGCGGTACGACGAAGTCATCGGCGAGCATCAACAGCTCGTATGTTAGTACGTCAACCATATGTTCTTATTCTGTTTTCGCCTTTGAGCCCGAACTTCCTATTTTGGACGTTCGGGCATGTTATTCGGCATTCACACCAAATACATGTCTGTATAAAAGCATTACTAAGTCATATGGCTGATTTATCATGGTTTTTGGCTGAACTTGTGCAATATTAGATGTCGTAATAGTTCGTGTGAAATGCCGGTGTGTCAACCGAAAGCCTTATTCAAATGTAGAACCAAAATAACGGCTTGTATAATTAGACCGGCGACGAAGGAGACTGAACGGGTGTCAGATACGTCAAAAATGGGGATACAGAAAGGTACGCGCGCTACTTACCCGTCTCCTCACGGAGGCGCGCGACGTACCTCTCGCGTACGTCTCCTTCGGCGTAGAACTCCGCGGGGTCATGGATTCCTACGTTAAATTCACGGGCTATCTCGACGGCATACTCGACGGCTTCGTCGTAGCCCGTGACGACCTTACGGAGCCTGCGCGCGGGCACGTCCGCCTCGACGTGGAAGGTGACGCGCCAGCCGTCGCGTCCGCTCGCGGTGCCGCGTGAAGCTTCGGTGACTGTGATGAGCGGTAGGCAGGGGCGCGGATATTCGTCGCCGTCGAAGATGTCGGGGCGGTAGCATACGACCAAGCCGTCGTCCTCGGACCAGACGACCCAGCCCTCAGGGAGCTGGCGTCCGGCGTGTTCGGTAGGGAGGTCGGTGTCCATACCGGCGATACGTGCGCGCGGTAAAGAGGCTTGTCGCTAATCGTCGACGAGAGAGACTGTTTCGACACGTTCGGCGACGGGGACGACGCGTTTCCGGAAGACCGTGTACGCCGCCGAGACGACGAGGGCGGCGGCTACCGCGTAGAGGAAGACGAGCGGCGCGACGTACGCGACAGGGAGGGCGACAACGACGGCGATAGCGAGGTCCTCGGGTGCGCCGTCGTAACGGACCCAGCGCCGCGGCGCGTACCACCGTCCGGCGAAATGGTCGTAGACGGCGCGGTTCGAACGTGCCTCCCACGGGCGCGGTTCGGGTCCACCGCCGGCGATATCGGCGACGGAGTGCGCCCATGCGGCGGCGAGGAAGAAGAAGGCGGCGACCGTGACCGCCGACGGGTAGGCGAGGACGGCGGGTACGACCGCGGCGGCGGCGAAGCCGTAGTAACGCGGGAAATGGAGCGTGCGCCTATGGCGAGCGAGTACGTCGAGGTCGGGGAAGGAGCCGCCGACGAATCCGGCGACGAGCGCCGCGGGCGCGTACTCAGGCGCGACGAATGCGACGGGTACGGCTAGAAGCGCTCCTACGAGCGCGTGGGTGGTAAGCATCATCGCCCGATATACGCGGCGCGCACCAATAAGCGGTACGGCGGCGCTACTCGGGGTCCTCGGGTTCGACGACACGTCCGAGGAACAAGACGGTGCCGGTGCGCCGGTCGCGTATGAAGAACAGAAACGGACGGTCGACGGTCATATCGAACGGGTCAGCGGGGGCGGACTCCGCGCCGATTACGACGCCGGTTGCGGCGGCGGCTTCCGTACCCTCCTCGTCAACCTCGATGAAGGTGTCGTGGTAGACATCGTAGATATAGAGGTTTTCGTCGGCGGCGTCGAGGTCGGCGATTCCGCCGAAGTCGGCGCGGTTAGCGTCGAACGCCGCCTCGGCGCCGAGCGACGAAAGAGCGTCCTGTAGAGCGAAGCCGGACTCGAAGCCAAAACGAGGCAGGCGCACCGTCCCCTCGCGGCTTTCGAGCGCCTCGACCGTTTCGACGAGACGGGGCGCGTCAAAGTCACGTTCGAGGTCGTCGAGTCCGACTTCCTCGTCGGGGAGTACGACGACCATCGAAAGGTCCCCGCCGACGTACGGGAGTTCGAGCGCCTGCGCGTCGTCGAGTCCGGCGTACGGGAAACGCGCCGAGTTTGACATCATCTGCACCTGCTTCGACCCGCCGTCAAGGAGCGTAAACTCGGCTTCGTCGGTCGCATCCTCGGGGAAAGGCGTCGCCCATGTCGCGTTGAGGTAGATAGCGTTCGTGAGGACGAGACGCGTCAAGGAGTCGAGTGAACCCGACGGCAGAAGGTCTTCTATACGGTCCTCTGTCTGCTCGGCGACCCAGTCGTTGATTTCCTCGCGCGCGCCCTCGGCGTCGGCGCGGTAATCGACGGTGCGCAGACCCGCCCCGTAATGCGTTTCGAGCGTATCGAGGTAGTCGTCAAGGAACGGATAGTCGTCCTGTCCCCACGCGGCGTTGACGACGCGTAGGACGAACTCCTCGTCCTCTTCGAGTTCGACATCGTTACGTGCCTCCATCTCGCCGCGGAGGGCGGAGAAAGAGGCGTGGAGGTCGTCTCCTTCGAGAGTGTACCGGAGCGCCTCGTCGAGTCCTTCGGCTGTCTCGCCCCGAGCGCCCGCACGTGTCATAGCGAGCGCCGCCGAGATGCTGTACGGCGAGATGATGGTGTTGTCATCGTCGGGCACCACCTCTTGGTAGATATCCGAGGCGAAGGCGGTATTTCCGCGGACGAGCTGGCGGAGCGCCTCGGCGTCGGCGACTTCGGTCACGGGGTCGAGTTCCTGCGCGGGCGGGAGTTCCGACCATTCCCTTCCGCCCGGTTCGGTCTCGCCCGTCGTTTCGTCGTCATCTTCCTCGTCCGTCCCGTCGTCTCCGTTCGCGTCCTCACCGTCGAGACATCCCGCCATCGCCGAAGCGGCGAGGAATCCCGAGGCGGCGAGAATACGGCGTCTCGTCGTTCTGTCGTGCATAGACGCCGTTAGGAGCGTAGGGACAAGAGGATTGCGTAGGCTGAAACGCGCGTTTCAGTCTAAGATACCGCGTTCGGTCATCGCGCGCACGTCGAGGTAGTCGTTGAGTTCGTCGTCGCTCAGCCCGTGTTCGCGCGCAACCTCGCGGACCGTGCGCCCTTCCTTGAGCGCCTGCTTAGCGATTTCGGCGGCGTCGTCGTATCCGATATGGGGCGCGAGGGCGGTCACGATGGCGAGCGACCGCTCGGCGTTTTCGGCACACGTCTCCTCGTTCGCCTCTATATCCGCGACGCACCGGTCGGCGAGTAGGTCGGAGACGTTTGCGACGAGTTCGATAGACTGGAGGAGGTTGTGCGCCATCACAGGCTTCATGACGTTGAGTTCGAAGTTGCCCGCCTGTCCGCCGACGTTTATCGCCGCGTCGTTACCCGTGACCTGTGCGGCGACCTGACAGACGGATTCGGGGATGACGGGATTAATCTTGCCCGGCATTATCGAGGAACCCGGCTGGACGGCGGGGAGGTCGATTTCGCCGAATCCGGTCCGTGGACCGCTCGAAAGCCACCGGAGGTCGTTGGCTATCTTCATCAGCGACGCCGCAACGGTCTTGAGAGCGCCGCTCGCCTCAACGACTGCATCGCGCGCCGCCTGTGCCTCGAAATGGTTCTCCGCCTCAACGAACTTGACGCCTGTCTCCTCGCTGATATTTTCGACGACCTTCTCGGGGAAGTCGGGATGCGTGTTCAGTCCGGTGCCGACCGCCGTGCCTCCGATAGCGAGTTCGCGGAGAGAGTCGCGCGACTTCTCGACACGTTCGACGCCCTTCTCGATTTGCGCGGCGTACCCCCCGAACTCCTGTCCAAGACGGACGGGCGTCGCGTCCTGTAGATGTGTCCGTCCCGTCTTGACGATATCGTCGAACTCCTCCGCCTTGTCATCGAGTTCGCCCGCGAGGTTTTCGAGCGCGGGGAGGAGGTCTTCTTCGACCGCGGTCAACGCCGCGACGTGTATCGACGTGGGGATAACGTCGTTGCTCGACTGACCCATATTGACGTGGTCGTTGGGATGGACAGCCTTCGAACCCTTCTCCTCGCCGAGTATCTCGGACGCGCGGTTCGAGATGACCTCGTTAGCGTTCATGTTTGTCGATGTTCCGCTTCCCGTCTGGAAGATATCAACGGGGAACTCGTCGTCGTGTTCGCCCTCCGCGACCTCGCGCGCCGCCTGTACGATGGCGTCCTTCTTCTCGTCGTCGAGGGTGCCGAGTTCGTTGTTCGCCTTCGCCGCCGAAAGCTTGACGACGCCGAGAGCGCGTATGAACCGCCGTCCGAATCTCAGGTCGGAGACGGGGAAGTTATCGACAGCGCGTTGCGTCTGAGCGCCGTAGAGGGCATCCTTCGGGACGCGCACTTCGCCCATCGAGTCCTCTTCGACACGGTAGTCGTTTTCATCCGTCATGCGCCGACGATGGCGCGCGCTCTACAAAAAACCGTCCAAAAGCCGCGAGTCGGTGGTCAGTACGCGGGTCCGTAGCAGTACGTCGCTTCCGTCTCCTTACACCGGCACTGCCCCATTCCCCAGTCGTCGAGCGGTTCGTCGGCGACGATAGGCTCGACGAGGTCGGCGAGGACGCCCGGGAAACGCCGGTCGTCGTGCGGAATCGGGACGCGGTGGAGTTCGACGCCGAGTTCGTCGCACTCCTCGTCAAGTTCGATATCGAGTTCGGAGAGCGTCTCCGACTGTTCGCGCATGAAGGAGACGGGTTCGACGACGACATGGGGCGCGTCAACCTCCTCGATTACGTCCTCAGTGTCGGGTTCGGTCCAGTCAACACCGCGGTTCTCGTGGTTCTGGTAGCCGAGGAGGTAGTTATCGACGCCGAGACGGTCCGCCATCCAGTCGCAGAACTCCTCGACGTAGTCGTCGTACCGGTGTCCAAGGTCGCCTTCAAGGTACTTCGTGGGCGTACCATGCGCCGAAAAGAGGAGTTCGGCGTCCTCGCCTATCTCGACGCCCTCGTCGTCGATGAAGTCGGCGAGGTTGTCGGCGCGGAGTTCGACGTAGTCGGGATGTTCGTGCCATCCGGTGACCTCGGTGTACTCGGGCGACCAGTCGAGTTCCTCAAGCGCCTCCTCGGTCATTTCGAGCGACTCGACCGTCGTCGTGCGTCCGCAGAGCGGATAGACGGGGAGGGCAACGAGTTCTTCGACGCCGTCGTCACGCGCCTCGCGCAACGCATCGTGGACGAAAGGCTCGGTGTACTGCATTCCGTTGTATATTTCGACATCGTAGCCGCGTCCGCCGAGTTCGTCGGCGAGCGCATCCGCCTGCGCCCGCGCCTGTTTCTTGAGCGGCGACGGACCCATCTCTTCGTACTCGGCGAGGAGTCCGGGCGCGCGTTTCTCGGCGAGTTCTCGTGCGCGCTCTCGCGCCGCCTCCTCGTCTTCGATATCCTCCATCTCCATATTGCTCAGGAATATGCGTTCAAGGTACGGAACGACGGCTTCGCGTGTCGTCTCCTCAGGTTCGCCGAAGTTGAGAAGCAGGACTCCTGTCGTCATGGGGTAGCGTACGCGCGCGCGATGCTTTACTTCTTTGGCTTAGTTTTTCGGCTCAAAGTCGTGGAGGAACGCCGTCGAGTCGTCGTCCCATGTCGTGTCGTGCGCTTCCTCGATACGTTTCTTGTACGCCTCCAGATTCGGCGAACCTTCGGCGCGGGCATCCTCGTCGGTGAGTTCGCCAAGGCGTCGTTCACGGACCTCGACTATCTCGTACTCGTCTCCGTCGATGACGAAGGTATCGCCTTCGTCGGCGTGTAGGTCGCCGCGGTGTATCTGCGTGATACGTCCTTCGGAGACTGCGTCACGGAGACGTTGCGCGGGCAGAAGGTCGTCGGCTTCGATGCGTGCCATACGGAACCGTTACGCGCCGCGATGTTAAAACTGCCGGAGTAGTTAACAATTAACGGAGACGGAAGTCGAATCCGTCAACACCCTCGAACTTCTTCTCGTCAAGGACGGAAGCGACACCCGCGCCGAAGGAGTAGGCGAGAGCGCCGCCGACACCGCCTATCTGTTCGCGGAAGGAACGCACGGGCGTGAACTCGTGTATACGCGGCTCCTCGCCGATAAGCTCCTCAACGTGTTCCTCAACATCGTCGTACGTACCGACCTCGTCAACGAGTCCTTCGTCGACAGCCTCGTCGCCTAGGTAGACGCGTGCTTCCGTACCGCGTATCTCGTCTTCGTCCATTCCGCGCCCTTCAGCGACGCGTTCAACGAATGCGTCGTAGTAGCCGTCGATAATGCTCTGGAGGTACTCGCGCTCCTCGTCGTCGGTCTCCTTGAGCGGATTACCGGCGTCCTTGTAACGTCCCGCGACGAGACGTTCGTACTCGATGCCGAGATTGTCCGCCGCCTCCTTAGCGTTGAGACGGGAGCCGAGGACGCCGATTGAGCCGACGAGGCTCGTGTCACGCGCATAGACTTCGTCGCAGGCGGAGGCTATCCAGTAGCCGCCGCTCGCGCATACGTCGGTTGCGTAGGCGACCGTCGGACCGTCGAACTCCGCGACTGCGCGGCGTATATCGTCGCTCGGCACGACCTGTCCGCCAGGCGTATTGAGACGGACGACGAGTGCGTTGACGTTGTCGTCTTGGTCGGCGGTTTCAATAGTTTCTACGACACTCTCCGCGGGAAATCCGGGCTTAGGCACGAGTCCGCTGGGTCCGTCGCGCGTAATCGGTCCCTCGACAGCGACCTCAGCGGCGTTATACGGAGTAACCAACGACGACGCGATACGTTGGGAGACGAACAGACCCGCGAATCCCAACGTCAGTACGAAGACGACGCTCCAGACGGATACGTCGGCGAGGTCGGGGACGACTACGAAACCCGCGTAGCCGGCGACGAGAGCGACGGCGGTGCCGACGAGAACTATGAGAAGCTGTCCTATGCCTGTCTTTCTGACCATGGACGTACGTGTACCGGCGCGCGTAAAAATGGGTCGCCTGTCGCTCAGTCGTCGGCTGTCGCCGCCTTTGTCTCGTCGGCGGCGGAGGAACGCACGACACCCTGAACATACGCTCCGGCGAACATACCGGCGACTCCGTAGAGCATGATGTAGTTGCCTATGCCGAGTGAGGCGTACGCCGCTCCCGGACAGATGCCGGACAGACCCCATCCGACGCCGAATATTCCGCCGCCGATAACGACGTTCTTGTCGAGCGTCTTCAGACGGCGCGCGTAGGCGCTTCCCGTAATCGGCGCGGTATCGCGGAGACGCGGGACCGCGAAGTACGCGGTTCCGGTGACGATAGCCGCGCCGAACATAACAAACAAGAGTCCGAAGTCGTAGAGTTCGAGGAATGAGAGAACGACCTCGGGGCGCGCCATATGGCTGAATCCGAGTCCGAATCCGAACAGGACGCCGCCGGCGTAGACGAGAGCGAGGACGCGGCGGTCTGTCAACGTGCCACCCCCAGTCCGAGGGACGCCATCACGAGAGCGACACCGACCGCTATCGAAAGGAAGACGGCGACGTTAACGATAGAGGCACCCGACGCCGAACCGACGCCACAGACGCCGTGTCCCGACGTGCAGCCTTTGCCGACGCGTGTTCCCACGCCTATCAGAAATCCGCCCGCGAGCAGACGCCACGGCTCAACCTCCGTGAGCCAGATTCCGCCTTGGAAGACGACGGCGTAGACCGCCGCGCCCGAGACGATTCCGAGCGTGAATACAACGCGCCAGTCGCGCGAGGGACGGTACTGCTGGAACCTCGACGCGTCCGATACATACGACAGTGTCGACTCAAGGAACGTACTCGCCCCTGCCGAGATTCCGGTGCCGACGTAGATTAGCGCCGCTCCGAGACCCACGAAGATTCCACCGACGGCGTAATGGAAGACGCCGTTCGGGAACAGTATCTCTATTAGCTCTTGCATACCTCATCTTAGCCAAGGGTACGTAAAAGAAGCCCGATAGGGGCAGTTCTTGCGTCGTCTACTCGACGGTGATGTCGGTCGTCTCCTCTTCGTCGTCGCCGCGGCTGAGAACGTCGTCTAGCCATTCGCCGACGCGGTCGGGAACCTGACGGACGAGTTCAGTGGGCGAGACGGCTTCGTAGACGCCTTCACCTGCGTCCTCTACGATGTCGTCGTCCTGAAGGTCGTCGATAACGCGCTCAACCTTGTCAGGGTACAGTCCGGTCTCCTCTGCAACCGCGTCGGGTGTCGCGCCGTCGGCTTCACGGAGACCTACGTAGACAGCGACTCGGGCGCGCGTGTCGAGTATCTCGGAGAGGAGGCGGTCAACGTTGTCATCTACGGATTCGAGGACCTCCTCAGCGCGCTCTTCGACGCGTTCCTCAACTTCCTCGACACGCTCCTCTACACCCTCGCTTTCTACGTCTTCTGCTTCGATAACGTCTTCTGCGGTTTCTTCTTCCGTCATGTACCAGTCGAAACACCGAAGCGTTATATTTCTTAGGACTTTCGTCTCGTTGTTTAGGTAGTTTGACAAGGGAAGCCGGTCTATCGCCGACGATGATAACCGTAGGTCTCGCCGGAAAGCCAAACGCCGGTAAGTCGACCTTCTTCAGCGCCGCGACGAGAGACGATGCCGAGGTCGGCAACTACCCGTTCACCACGATAGACGCAAACCGCGGAATGGCGGCGGTACGGACCGAATGCCCCTGCGAAGAACTCGACGAACGTTGCGGGAACTGCCGCGACGGACGCCGGTACGTCCCCGTCGAACTCGTCGACGTTGCTGGACTAGTGCCGGACGCACACAAGGGGCGCGGCTTAGGAAACCAGTTCCTCGACGAACTCCGACAGGCGGACGTGATTCTCCATGTCGTAGACGCGTCGGGTGGTACGGACGAGGAGGGCGAACCCGTCGAGGTCGGTACGCACGACCCGCGCGAGGACGTAGAGTTTCTCAAGGATGAGCTAGAGATGTGGATAGCGGGCGTCCTGACCGACAACCTCAACGGTCTCGTACGGCGGTCTAAGACGCCTGACTTCGACGTAGAGGAGGCTCTCGGCGACGTTCTGACCGGCGTCGGGGCATCGAGCGCCGACGTTAGGCGCGCGTTACGGCACGTCGACCTTCCGCCGGTCGGGGACTGGAACGAGAGCCACGCCGAGGAACTCGCAGGCGAGATACGCGCGCTCTCGAAGCCGATACTTCCGGTGGCGAACAAGGTCGACGTTGCGCCCGACGAGTACGTCGAAGCACTCGTCGACAACGGGGCGGTTCCGACGAGTGCCGAGTCCGAACTCGCGTTACGCCGCGCCGACGAAGCGGACGTTATCGACTACGCGCCGGGTGACGCGTCCTTCGAGATAACCGGCGACGTCTCAGACGAGCAGCGCGCCGGTCTCGAACGCGTCCGCGGCGTCGTCGAAGAGTTCGGGGGGACGGGCGTACAGGAGGCGCTCGATACCGCTGTCTACGACCTTCTCAACCGTATCACTGCGTACCCCGTCGAGAACGAGAACCGGTGGACGGACGGAAGCGGAAACGTACTGCCGGACGCCTTTCTGTTGCGCGAGGGGGCGACCCCGCGCGACCTCGCTTACGCGATTCACAGCGACATCGGCGACGACTACCACCACGCCGTCGACGGAAGGAAGAAACAGCGTATCAGCGACGAGACGGAGTTGGAAGAGGGCGCCGTTGTTAAGATAGTGACGGCTTAGTCGCGCCTGACGACGACAAGAGCAACGACAAGAGCGATAAGCGCGGCGACGGCGGTAAAGCCAGGCATATCTTCCTCGTCGTCGGACTCTTGGTCGCCGTCTTCCGATTCGTCGGTATCTTCAGAGGTTGCTTCGTCAGCCTCGGCTCCGTCGTCGTCTTCCTCAGCCGTCTCACCCTCTTCAGCCTCAATGTCTTCTTCGGCTTCGACGACGAACTCTTCCATGACGTTTCCGTCAACGGTTACCTCGTACTCACCGGTCTGTTCAAGTTCGTGTGAGAAGTCGATATCCACGGTCTCTCCGCGTATCAGGTCTGCGTCAACCGAGTCAACCTCGTCCCCCTCGTGGAACAGCCTTACCGTAGCCGTACCGTCCGCACCCCCGGTCATCTCAACCTCCCCCGAGAGTCCGGCGATATCACCTACCGTGTACTCTGCTGAGCCGGCGTTAAATCCGGTAGCCGTGAAGGACGTGCTACTGACATCAGAGCCTCCGCCACCTCCGCCGAGATTGCCCGAAACCTCGAACGTGGGTCCGGTTTTTTCCGTCGAGTTTACCACCACTCCGGACCCGCCGAATCTCGACAGACCGAAATGGTCGGGTTCGCGTATGTCGGTCGATACGAGGTTTGCGGTAACCTCATACTCGTCAAAGTCGGCAGGGACTCCGTACTCCGCTGTCGGCGAACCGCCGTTAACTACAAGAGTATCCGTAGCTGTATCACCGCTACTGTCTTCGATGACCACCTCCAGTTCAAAGTCGTCGTCCTCAACCGTCGACATAGGGACTACGTCGAGCGAAACCTGTCCCGTCAGGTAGCCCTCACCGGATATATCGAACGACGGTCCTTCGTTTTCTCCGCTGTCAACCGTGACTTCGTCGTCTCCTCCTGTGACAACAGCTTCGTAGTCTTCGGCTTCTCCGCTCACAGCCGACTCGACGGACGCCGTTACCTCGTACTCGTCGAAGACCAAGTCGTCTATCTCGTACTCAGCTGTCCGGTCCGTTCCGTCGAGACTGATTACGTCGGTCTCACCGCCCGCTTCAACCTCTATTCTGACAGTGTCTCCGTCTCCGAGTACGTTAAACGTCTCCTGTTCCAGAGCCACCTCTCCCGTGATATCCCCTTCCGCGGTTACTTCGAAGGTAGGTCCATCTACCTCCGACCCATCGAGGGTGACCTCCTCGTCGCTGTTTATTTCGACGTTGTAGTCCTCAGCATCCCCGACATCAGCGCCGGTCACTTCTGCTGAGATAGTATAGTCATCAAACAGTAGGGAGAACATGTACTCCTGTTCGTCAGACTCGCCCGTTAGCTCCATGTCTTGCTCAACGCGTACTGTCTCCGACCCTTCCCCGTTCAGCGGGACAGGCTCACCCTGATTCTGTGCCTCGGCTATGACCTCAAGTTCGACTCCGTTATCGTCTAGGAACTCCGCCGTGTCTTCTTCGAGTTGGAGGGTGCCTACGATATCCCCGTTAGCGAACGAGAAGAACTCGATGCCTTCGTTCTCGTTCTCGTTGACTGTGACATCCTCACCCGTCTCCGGAACCTCCGGCTCGCCGTTAGGAGCTAACAAGGAGAGGGGGATAGCCTCGTAGTCGTCGGCTTCGCCCGCGCTGGCTCCGGTTACTTCGGTTTCTATCCCATACTCTCCGAAGGCTACGTCTTCGATGACGTAGCCGGTCTCAGCTTCACCGTCTTCGAAAAGGAACTCCTCGGTGTACTCCTCGGATTCCCCGTCGACAACTGTAACTTCGACGGTCACTTCGCCGTCCTGTACCGCCGAGGTCCCTTCGGCAAGATAGAGCGTATCTTCGACCGTCCCTTCGCCGCTGAGTTCAAGTTCCCCCGTAGCGTCCTCCTGAGACCCCGGGGTAAGTTCGCCAATACCGGTCTCCTCAGCGTTGAAGTCAGTATTGCCGTCCGTGGTAGTCGCCCTCACCGTGTAGTCGCCCGTCACAGTAGCCTCATCGCTGAAGTCGGCGGTGAGTGTCCCAGTACCCGTCTCCGTTCCCCCGGTATCTTCGGTATTTTCCCCAACTGTTTCACCGTCTTCGTTTATTAACTCAAAGGTGACCTCGGTTTCCTCGCCAGGCTGGACGACAAGTTCGGCGTCCACGTCAACGGTCGCATCGTCAGCTTCGAGCGACAGGCTGTCGGCGGTCGTTTGGGAACCTGGAGCGATTTCGACGGTTCCGGAGTCG
>JAQZCZ010000022.1 GCA_028751095.1 Euryarchaeota archaeon Ods01
CGCTCTAAGGGGACCCGTGTGAGGGTCCCCGTCCGCGCGCTCGGTCACGCATCAGGGGTTGAAGAAGGTGGGGCGCGCTTCGCGCGCTATTGCGTCAGCCGCCGCGTCGAAGTGACGCGTAGGGTAGGCGCGGGGATCGTGCCGGCGGCGAAGGGCGCGCGTCACCCCGCCGTGAGGCGAGGTTCTACACGCGCGCCGAAAGAAGAAGAACGAGGAGGGGCGCGACGGTGTGCGCTCGACCTACGTCTTCCGCGCACACACGTCTCACGCACTCGGTCGAAAAGGAGGCTGGAGAGGTTCGGCTTAGGGAAGCTCGGACGCGTTCGGTATGTACTCATCTAGGGCGTCCTCTACGATCTGGAAGTCCGCCGTGTACTCTTCCGACTCGTCGAGGAAGAGGTACAGGCGTTCATAGAGGGGAACGCGTACGTCCACGTCGAGCGTTTCCGTCGGTATCTGGTTCATGGCTTTAGAGCCAGCTAGCTACTTCCTCCGTGTACTCGCCGTCTTTGGCTTCGAAACCGACTTCGGAGCCGTCGGACATGATGTACCGAAAGCCGTAGTCGTTCTTCTCGGCTACATCAAGCACGCGGCTGATGGAGCCGTCGAAGATACGGACGGCGAAGCTTTCGGGTAGCGCGTCCGACTCTACCGCGTCGGTAAACTCTTCGACGCCGAAGTACACGTGGTCTACGCTCTGTGCTTGCCTTTCGTTCGCTGGTACTGCTATCATGGCTTGGTGTTTAGTCCCTCTGCGGACGCTACGTCCGCGTCATCGGGAGGTGGATCAACGCCTCCGGAGGAGGATGGCGCGCCGATCACGACGGTCGAGATCCCACCGGGATCTTCGTTGAGTTCGAAGATAGCGCCGTCTACTTCGAACATTATGCCGAGTATGTCCCATTCGCTATCGCTGGACTCGTCTTCTTCCAGCATCATGTGTTTCTGTGCGCCTTGTGTCGGGCGAATCCGCTGTTTGTTAAGCGCCCACATTACGGTGTAGAACATCTGCGTCGTAGCGTCGGCTTCTAAAGGTGAGTCACCGTAGTTTCCGAGGTACTCCGAAAGGTACGCACTCAGGTTTTCGAGTTCGGGCGTACGGTCGCTCGTCGTGCGTCCGCTGTGGAAGACCGATATAGGGCGCTCGGACTTGTCGAACGAGTTGTAATCGTGAGCCGCACGTTCGGCGCGAGGGCAGTTACGCAGGTGCGAGTCTATTACCGGATGAAACGTCTCTTCGTTTACTTCGCCGTCTACGAAGACGCCGAAGTGTATGTGCGTATAGCCGCTCTTGTGAGGTTCGAGGATAGCAACGGCTTCCCAGTCGTAGCCGTCAAGGGCGCGGTGTAACGCACGCCTAACGGCGTCGTACGACTCTTCGAGATCAAGCATGTGGTCAACCGGAGGGAGGAGGTTTCCGTGTTCGTCCGTGTTTGAGCACGTCAAGGAGAGAAGCGCGGTATGGAGCCGCGCACCGTACTCTTCCTTTAGTCCTCGTTCTAAGTCTGAAAACTGTGCGTACCGAAATTCGGTGTATTCTGGTGAATACGAATTGTTCAGGGGAACCTTCTTCTTGTTGCCCGTTTCCTCTTCTCCGAAGACGGCGTAGCGATCTTCGTAGCCGATGAACCAACGGCGAAACTCTTCAACGCAGTCTTCGAGTTTCTTAGAAACGTAGTCGCCGGAGTAACCTTCGGTAGCGCATTCCTCACGGATCTCCGTGCCTTTGCGTGCCGTGAGACGAACGTCCTTGAGTTCGTCGGGGAGTTCAAAGTCCTTTGCGCGTTCTGTTTTCTCTAAGACCTTCGAGGTATCGCTGGAGTCGGCGGTCGCTGTTTCCGCGAGTTCGTCACGGAGGTTTCGGAGTTGTACCGACTCCGACTCGTAGCTCACGAGTGAGCCTCCTTCTGCATCTGGCGTGTTTTCGCGGCGTGTTCGTCCGGTGGAAGAGCTTCGAGGTTCGACGGTCGGTTATCCCACGGTATAGCGTTCTTGTGGTGTATCTCGTCGCCGGGTTCGAGGGCGTCAAAGCCGTGTTCGCGTACGTAGACGAGACGGTGAACGTAAACGCGGTCTTCAAGCGCGCCGGCTTGACAACGGAAGAACTCGTAACCGGCGTCGTGCTGGTACATCTTCATGCTTCGACCTCCTGCGGTATCTTCTCGATGTGGAGGTTTTCGCCGTTGTAGCCGCAGTACGGGCAACAGGCGGGTTCGTCGCGGTTGTTGGGGAATAGGTCAACGTCGGCACCACAGCCGTCGCTATACGGACAGACGAGGAGGTAGCGCGTCATCGGCGCGCACCTCCGTAATGGACTTCTCGCGGGGCTTCTTTGCAGAACTTGTGCAGGTGATCGCGGAACTCCGGTTCACTCTCTGAGTCTATTTTCTTGTGGCAGAACGGACACCGTACCGTGGATAGGGTACGTCCGTTTTCGTCGCGTTTGATGTACTCGCGCGGTTGGACGCTCACCGGAGAACACCTCCGGTTCCTACGGCAGTTTGTACGAGTGCGTGGAGGCGCGTTAGTTTATGAATTAGACCGAAATCTTCGGGAACAGATTTTGCAGGAGAAAGCCGTCTCTGTCGGGCGTTTTGGTGTTCCTTAGAAACGGGGTTTATTTCGCATGGACCCGGCGGGATTTGAACCCGCGGCCTCTCCCATGCCAAGGGAGTGATCTACCCCTGATCTACGGGCCCACGACTACCCATACGGAACTGCCCCGCTTGAAGATTTTGCTTTCCGTCACTCGCCCCTCTCGCTCTCTGTCCTGTCGCCGGTGCCTATTTCGACGTAGACATCCCGCACGAGAGGCTCCTCCTCACGTATCCCGTCCTCTATCTCGTCGATACGTTGCTCCAGTTCCTCGGTGCTGAGAGACGGGTCGAAGGAGACGTCGGCGGTGACGAGAACGTTTTCGGGTCCGAAGTAGACCGTACGGAGGTCAACTACCCTCTCGACCCCATCCACGTCTTCGACGGCGTCTTCGAGCGGTTCCTCGTGCCCCTCGGGCAGAGCCTCGCCGAGGAGAAGACGTTTGTTCTCCCATCCGAAGGCTATCGCAAAGGACATCAGGAGTACGCCGATTAGGACGGCACCGGCGGCGTCGAATACGTGTACCCCCGTCACGTCGGCGATGAATATGGCGACGAGTGCGATGAAGGCTCCGACACTCGCAACCCCGTTTTCGGTCAGGACGGCGAGAACCGGCATGTCGCTCGTCTTGCGGAAGGAATCGCGGAAGCTGACCCAGCCGCGTTCGTCTGCCTCGGCAGAGAGCGCCTGCTGTGCCTTGACGTAGGACGCGACATCGAACAGTATGGTGACGACTAGGACGGCGTACGCGAGATAGACTGCGCGGAACTCACGCCCGAGCGCCGTTACGGACCCTCCTGTCTCTTTGACGGGACCATCGGCACGTAACGCCTCGGCTCCCGTCTTCAGGCTCTCCCATCCCGCTATTCCGAACAGAAGCACGGCAACGAGGAACGAGTAGAAGAAGACCGACTTACCGTAGCCGAACGGATGGAGGCGGTCGGGACTTTTCTTCGCGTAGTACATTCCGATGAGCAGAAGAACCTGATTACCGGTGTCGGATATCGAGTGGTAGGTCTGCGCGAGCATCGACGGACTTCCGGTCAGGAGGTACGCGAGGAACTTGAGAACCGCGAGCGTGATATTGAGGACCATCGAAAAAAGGACGACGCCGAGGCTCTCGTCGGATGCCATAGGAAACGGTGCGGAGCTACACTAAAACAGGTTCCGGTTGTCGAACAGCCTCCGCTATCCGTGCCGTGTCACACAGTCGCTGAGACCGACGACCTCGACGGGTTCGGAGTTGTCGGGAGAGTAGACGACCATCTCGCCCTTACCCATGTATGGGACGCGGTCTTCGAGTTCGGACGGAATGTTGAGGCTCCGTATCGCGTCCTCGTCGCCAAGGTTGAGCGCGACGCGCGTGTTAACCTGTTTGAAGACGGGGTCGGCGATATCGCCCGGGTCCTGCGTAATCAAGAAGAGACCGAGACGTTCCTTACGTCCCTGTTTCGCCGCCTCGGCGAACTTGCCCTTGATGACGCGTCCCTGTGCCGTGTCGGTTTCGGCGAGGAAGTTGTGCGCCTCGTCCAGTCCGAGCACCAGAGGCGTCTCTTTGACGTTTTTCCGTCCTCCGGTCGAAAGCTTGTTGTCGACGAGGAGTGATGCAAGAGCCAGAACGACGACCTCCTCTGCGCGTGAGTTCGTGACGTGGTACGTCGGCACGACGCTGAGCGCCCCCGGACGGACGAACCGCTTTAGGATTTCGTCGTCGGTAACTGCGGGCGCGGGCTGGTCAAAGACGCGGTCGAAGACGGGATTTTCGGCAACCTTCCGTTTGAGGGCGTTGTACGTCGATTCGTGGACGCGCCCGCTTTCGATATAGTACTCGGCGCGTGACGGGTCCATCACGTAGTCTGAGAACGCGGCGTAGGTCGGCTCATCGTTCTCCTCGCGGAAGTAGTCGCGTAGGAGGGTGTCGAGTGCCATACTCTGGTTCTCGCTTAACTCCGCGCCAGCGAGGAGCCACGTGTTTTCGCGCGCCATCTCGAACGGCACCGAGAACTCGACCTGTGGCGCGCGGTGGTTGGCGTCGTACTCGAATCCGGCAACATCGGGGACGAATGCGGTAGTGTCGTCGTATCCTCCGTACTCGACCCCCTCCGCCTCCCAACGGCGACGCGTTTCGTCGTCTACCCCGGGGTCGTCGTGCATCTGGGCGTACTCGTTCTGAGGGTCGAAGACGACGACTGCGGGGCGACGTTCCGCGCCATCGATACTGTACCGCGACGCGAGGAACTGGCGCAGGAGGTTCTTGGCGTTATGGCTCTTTCCGCTACCCGTTCCACCCGCGACGAGGACGTGGCGGAAGATGAGAGGTTCCGCCCCGCCGTACTCGTCACGCAGACGGTAGTCGATGGAGGGGGGTGACGCCGATGTCTGCACCTTCCTGCCCCCGACGGCGAGATGTCCGACGAAGATGCCGTCCGACGGTATATCGAGTCCCGTCTTCATCGCTTCCTTGTCCGTCGCACGTTCGACGCGTGCGTTCGGCTTGGGAAGGCGGTCGGGCATACGGCGGTCGTCGCCGGAGACGACGGAAACGGGTTCGAGTTCGGCAAGGAACTTGTAGTCCGCCTCCTCGACGCCGTCGTTCTTCATCGCACGCCGCGCCTGTATCTCCGTAGCGTCGTCGTTCTCGAACTGTTGGGCATACCGGAGTTCATCGACGCGCGTCAGAAGAACCTCGTCATCGGGGTACGGTACGACGAGATACCGTCCGACGCGGACATCCTCCCTGTTTCCGACGGTGACGTACGCCGTGAGACGCGGGTCGTCGCCGACGGCTATACCGTCACCGGCGCAGACGACTCCGAGACCCTCGGGCTTCGACGCCTCTACGTCCATGCTTTCGAACCCAGTCTCGACCCCTCCCTCTCCGTCGCCTCCTCGGTCAGTTCTGCCGACCTCGTCCTCAAAGTCTCCGAGTTCCCTCTCTGACATAACACGAAATACGTCCCGAGGCGTAAGAGCGTGTCGGCGTCGCAACGCATATGCGTGGTTCGTGCGTACACCTCGGCATGAACAGATACGCGGGCGTAGACGCGTTACTCGACGAACACGACGCCTATCTGCATGTCGGAGACGAGGACGACGAGGACCTGTACTACCTGTCGGGATTCGACGCACCCGACCCGTTCACGCTTCTCCGTCTCGACGGACGGACCGTCCTTCTCGTCTCGACGCTCTAGTACGGACGCGCACGTAAGGAGTCGAACGCCGACGAGGTCCGGCGGACGACCGATTTCCTTGACGGCGACCGGCGCGGCGACCCCGAGGTACGTACCGACGCGCTCGCCTCCTTCCTCGACGAGTACGGCGTACGCGACATCGCCGTCCCGCGCGACTTCTCCCTCCATACCGCCGACGGACTCCGAGGACGCGGATACGGAGTCGAGACGGTTGAGGACCCCGTGGGAGGAACGCGCGCTGTCAAGGACGACGACGAGATAGACGCTGTACGGCGAACCCAGAAGGCGAACGAGGAGGCGATGCGCGCGGCAGAGACGTTACTCGAAGAAGCTGAGACGCGTGACGGCGAACTCGTCCACGACGGCGAGACCCTCACCGCCGAGCGCGTCAAGACCGAAATAGAGGTTGCGCTCGTCCGCGAACGTTGCGCCCTCGACTCGACGATAGTCGCGTGCGGCGAACGCGGCGCGGACCCGCACTGGCGCGGCGAAGGCGCGTTACGTCCGGACGAGCCGATAATCGTCGATATCTTTCCGCGCGGCGAGGAACGTTACTTCGCCGACATGACGCGGACCTTCGTCGTCGGCGAACCAGACGAGCGCGTCCGTGAGATGTACGAGACGACGGTAGAGGCTCAGGAAGCTGCCTTCGAAGTCCTTTCTCAGGGAGCGGGCGTGACCGGAGAGGAAGTACACGACGCCGTCTGCGATGTCTACGAAGACGCGGGCTACGGCACGGTGCGGAACGGCGATGAGACGGGATTCATACATTCGACGGGACACGGCGTCGGACTCGAAATACACGAGGGTCCGCGGCTCTCGGCAGGCGGCGGCGAACTCGAATCCGGAAACGTCGTCACCGTCGAACCCGGCCTGTACCTGCCCGAGGTCGGCGGTGTCCGTGTCGAGGACCTCGTCGTGGTACGCGACGACGGATACGAGAACCTGACGGATTATCTCAAGAGCCTCGTGGTATGAGAAGACTCACCGAGTTTGTCGTTCTCGCGTTCGGCTTTAGCTGGGCGGTCGCCGCGGCGTACCGTCTCGCGGGCGGCGAGGTCACGGACTCGGGATTCATCGTCGTCGCTGTCGTCTACATGTTCGGCCCTCTAGTCGCGGCAGTAGTCGTACAGTTACGCCGCGACGAACCGCTCGCTGAACCTCTCGGTGCGCGTCTCGTCGCCAGCGGTTGGCTCGTCGTGGCTTGGCTCGTGCCCGCGTTTCTCGCCCTCCTAGCCGTCTTCTTCGCCCTCGCACATCCCGACGCATCTCTCGTCGAGGACGCCGCGGGTATAATCGACGCCTACGAGGAGACGCTCGACGCGGAGCAAGCCGCGGAGGCGCGCGAAAGCCTCGAAGGAGTCTCGTTAGGGGCACTCCTAGCGGTGGTACTCGTTACGGGTCTGGTAGCGGGCGCTACGGTCAACGCAATCGCGGCTTTCGGCGAAGAGGCGGGATGGCGAGGGTTGATGCTGTACGAACTGCGCGACAAGGGTTTCTGGCGCGTCTCGGCGGTTACGGGGGTCGTCTGGGGACTCTGGCACGCACCGCTCGTCGCGCAGGGCTACAACTATCCGGCGCATCCCGCTGTCGGGGTTGCGGCAATGGTCGCCTTCACGGTTCTCGCATCCCCTCTACTAACCTACGTCCGTCTCAAGGCGCAGACGGTCGTCGCGCCCTCTGTCTTCCACGGAACGGTAAACGCGACCGCGACCATCTCAGCCATAGCGGTCACGGGCGTCTCGGGGATGGTCGTCGGCGCAGGCGTCGCGGCGATGGCGGCGTTCGCCGTGGCGAACGTCGTGATGGTAACCTACGACCGCTGGACCGGTGACAACGTAACCTCGTCGAAGGTAGAAGAAAGACTAACCGTCTGACGTACGTCTCATATCCTCCAAAAAGTATTCAAAGGGAGCAAAGCAACGTACGAAGGAGCCCGTCGCCCATGGAGGTGGAGCGGTAAAGAATCCGTTACAGGGCTCCTTCGTGCGCGTAAATACGCGCTCGATACGTTTATATCCTACTCCCGTACCACCGCCGTCGTTCTGCGACGGTCGCCCCCCGGACAACGTAACCCTTTTGCGCGCCGCAGTCGCGTATTCGCCGTGGAAGTACGTATCGTAGACTACGGACTCGGAAACCTACGGAGCGTCACACGCGGACTCGAACGCGCCGGTGCGTCGGTAGAGGTCACCGACGAACCCGCCGAGGTCGAAACGGCGGAGGCGCTCGTACTCCCGGGTGTCGGAGCATTCGAGGAAGGCATGGAAGGCGCTTCCGAACTCCACGACGCTCTCGTCGATGCGGCGGAGGAAACGCCGCTTCTCGGCGTCTGTCTCGGTATGCAGATGCTGATGACGGAGAGCGAGGAGGGAACGGGCGACGCCGTCGAAGGTCTCGGTCTCGTTGAGGGGCGTGTCGTCCGTTTCCCGTCGGGCGTCGGTAAGGTGCCGCATATGGGCTGGAACACGGTCGACGTGCGCCGCGAACATCCCGTCGTCGAAGGTATCGACGGCGAGTACGTCTACTTTGTCCATTCGTACTACACCGACGCTGGCGACGCGGCGGTTACGACGACCGAGTACGGCGAGGACGAGACGGTCGGGTTCTCGTCTGTCGTGGCGAATGACCGCGGCAACGTCGTCGGAACGCAGTTCCACCCCGAGAAGAGCGGCGAGACGGGGCTACGTATCCTACGTAACTTCGTTGAGTTCGCCGATGGATACTGAGGTTTATTATCCTCGCGCGCCTAGTTCGCCTGAATGTCTAGAAAGACGCTCGGTGTAGCCGCCGTCCTTCTCGTCGGTATTCTAACAGGGATGGTTGTTCAGGGCTTCGTATCGCCGCCACAGAGCCACACGCCCGAAGACACATCGCTCGACAACGTCGAGTACGACGACGGCTACGCCTATACCAACCTCTACGAGGAGGTCATAGGCTCGGTCGTCTCCGTTCATCTCGGCGCAGGTGCCGCCGAGGCGTCACAGGGTAGCGGCTTCGTCTACGACTTCGACGGACACGTCGTAACCAACCACCACGTCGTCGGTGACGCCGACGAGGTCGAGGTCCGTTTTAGCGAAGGCGACTGGCGACGCGGCGAGGTCGTCGGAACCGACGTTTACACCGACCTTGCCGTCCTGCGTATAGACGACGTTCCCGACTACGCCCAGCCGATGCCGGTTGCCGACGACAGCCCGAATCAGGGAGCGCCCGTCGCCGCACTCGGTAACCCGCTCGGTCTTGAGGGTTCGGTAACGCAGGGAATCGTGAGCGGACTCAACCGCTCGATGCAGACGGAGGGCGACTTCACGATACCCGACACCGTCCAGACCGACGCCGGTATCGACCGAGGTAACAGCGGCGGTCCGCTCGTGACGCTTGACGGAGAGGTCGTCGGCGTAAACCGTGCGCGGCAGGGAACGTCGATAGGCTTCGCCGTCTCGTCGCCGCTCGTCGAACGCGTCGTCCCTGAGCTTATCCACCACGGCGGAATCGACCACGCCTACATGGGTGTCTCCACAATCGACGTGTCGCCACGTATCGCAGACGCAAATGGACTCGACGAGCCGCGCGGTGTACTCGTTGCCGAGACGCCCGAGGACGGTCCCTCTGACGGCGTCTTCGTTGAGAGTGAGGAGGAGGAACGCGATGGACTCCCCGTCTTCGTCGGCGGCGACGTGATAGTCAGCGTTGACGGAACGACGGTGAACTCTCACGAGGAGCTTTCGCGTTACCTGATGCTCCATACCGAACCGGACCAGACTATCGACGTTACCGTTATACGTGACGGCGAGACGGTGACTGAACAGGTTACGTTGGGTGAACGTCCCGACCCGACGGCTTAGTTCGACGCCCGTCGAACCGACATTCGTCAATCTCCGTAAGAGTTATATCCGGCAGGGATGACCTACGGGTATGCCCGAACAGCTCGCAAGGGAGCCAGCCGAGGAACTGACGCAACGTATCGCGGGAGAGGTCGTTCTGAGCGACGACGCAGGCGCGACGCTCCGGAAATGGCGCGAGGACTTCAATGTCTCACAGTCGGAGCTTAGCGAGACTCTCGAAGTCTCCAACAGCGTCGTTAGCGACTACGAGAGCGGAAGGCGCGCGTCACCAGGAATCGGGGTAGTCCGTCGTATCGTCGAGGCTCTCGTTGAGATAGACCTACGGCGCGGCGGCGAGACGTTACGTCGGTACCGACGTATCTTAGGAGCGGGATTCGAAGGCGGCGCTGTCAAGGACCTGCGCGACTACGAGAAGCCCGTCGCACTCGGCGAATTCCAAGACGCCATCGGTGCAAGGACGATAGTCGATAACAAGAAGGAGATAAAGGGACATACCGTCGTTGACTCGGTTGAGGCGATACGGACCTTCTCGGGCGAGGAGTTCGCCCAGCTCTACGGCTGGAGTACCGAGCGCGCCCTCGTCTTTACGAATATCACGCGCGGCGAGTCGCCTCTCGTCGCCGTCCGCGTCACCAACCTCAAGCCGTCTGCGGTCGTCCTGCATGGAATCAGCCGCGGCGACGTTTCGAAGATTTCGGAGGAGATTGCCCGTCTCGAAGGCGTCTCGTTGAGCTACACGACGACTGACCTCGACGAGGTTCTTGAAAGCTTGGAGGAGGTATAATGTCAGGGATAGTCGCCTACGGCGGCTACGTCCCCCGCTACCGGATACGGACGCGCGAGATAGCAGAGATGTGGGGCGAAGACCCCGACGCGATGGAAGGCGGTCTCCGCGTCGAGTCAAAGAGCGTTCCTGACGAGGACGAGGATACCGCGACGATAAGCGTCGAGGCGGCGCGAGGGGCGCTCGACGGTGCTCCAGTGGACGGCGACGACCTCGGTGCCGTCTACGTGGGGAGTGAGTCGCATCCGTATGCCGTCAAGCCGACAGCGACCATCGTAGGCGCATCGGTCGGTGCGACGCCCCTCACGACCGCCGCCGACTTAGAGTTTGCGTGCAAGGCTGGAACCGCGGGAATACAGGCGGCTCTCGGACTCGTCGAATCCGACCGTATCGACTACGGACTCGCAATCGGCGCGGACGTTTCGCAGGGCGCACCTGGAGACGCGCTCGAATACAGCGCCGCGGCAGGTGGAGCGGCTTTCGTCGTCGGTGACGAAGATGTCGTCGCCGAAATCGAAGACACAGTCTCTTACACCTCTGACACGCCCGACTTCTGGCGACGTGAGGGCGAGCGTTATCCACAACACGGCGAGCGTTTCACCGGCAAGCCTGCCTACTTCAAACACACCGAGGGCGCGAGCCGCGAACTCATGGACCGGCTCGGCACGTCGCCCGACGACTACGACCACGCAGTCTTCCATCAGCCCAACGGCAAGTTCCCCGCACGCGTCGCGTCGTCGCTCGGCTTCGACGAGGAGCAGTACGAGACGGGTCTGCTGTCGCCCGAGATAGGCAACACGTACAGCGGCGCTTCCCTGCTCGGACTCGTCGCAACCCTTGACGAAGCCGAGGAAGGCGACCGTGTATTCGTCGCGTCCTTCGGTTCGGGCGCGGGAAGCGACGCCTTCTCGCTACGCGTCCGTGACGGAATCGACGACCGCCGCACGGCTCTGAAGGAGACGTTCGAGGATGTCGAGTATATCGACTACGCACAGTACGCCAAGCATAAGGGTAAGATACAGGAGGAGTAAGAATGCTAAGAGATGTAGCCGTCGTCGGGGTTGGACAGACCTCGTTCGGCGAACACTGGGAACGTTCGTTCCGTGACCTATTCGTTACCGCCGGTGTCCGCGCGCTCGAAGACGCGGGCGTTGGCGGAGACGAGATAGACGCGATGTACGGCGGAAACATGAGCGCCGGACAGTTCATCCGACAGGAACACGTCGCGGCGCTTATCGCCGACTACGCAGGACTTGCTACCGAGGGCGTGCCTGCAACCCGCGTAGAGGCGGCGGATGCCTCCGGCGGACTCGCCTTCCGTCAGGCTGTCCTTGACGTTGCGAGCGGTGCGTCGGACGTTGTCGTGGCGAGCGGTGTCGAGAAGATGACCGACCTCGGAAACGACGAGACGAACGACGCTCTCGCGGGAAGCGCCGACCGCGAGTGGGAAGTCTTCGGAGGCGGCAACGTCGCCGCGCTCTACGCCATGATAGCCGGCGCACATATGGACCGGCACGGAACGACGCGGCGCGAACTCTCGGAGGTCGCCGTCAAGAACCACGAACACGCTACCGAGAACGAGTACGCCCAGTACACGAACGAAATAACTGCCGAACTCGTCGAGTCGACACCTTACGTCTCGGAGCCGTTACGCGCATTCGACTGCTCGCCGGCGAGCGACGGTGCGGCGGCGGTGGTCGTCGTTCCCGCCGAACGCGCCGATGACTACTCCGATAAGCCCGTCTACGTTGAGGCGACCCAGCAGGGAAGCGACAGTCTGACTGTCCACGACAGGCGCGATATTACGACGCTCGAAGCGACCAAACGTGCCGCGGAGCGCGCCTACGAGGACGCTAACGTCGCACCGGGCGACGTTGACCTCGCGGAGGTACACGACTCTTACACAGTCGGAGAGATACTCGCCGTCGAGGACCTCGGATTCGCCGAGAAGGGTGAGGGCGGAAGCTTCATCGTCGACGGACACGGTTCGGTGGACGGTAGGACGCCTGTCAATCCATCGGGCGGTCTGAAGGCTTGCGGACATCCTCTGGGCGCTACGGGCGTCCGTCAGGTCGTTGACGCGACGCGGCAGTTGCGCGGCGAGGCAGGAACGCAGGTTGAAGACGCCTCGGTCGCCGTCACGCAGAACGTCGGCGGCACCGGTGGTACAGCCGTAGTGAACGTTCTATCCGACAGGAGGTCATCATGACAGCACCGCGTTTCTGGCGTAACATACAGCAGAGGTACAGGCTCGTAGGGACGGAGTGCAAGACGTGTGACACGGCGTACTTCCCGCCGCGTGAACTCTGTCCCGACTGCAGACGCGCTGGTGACGTGGTTGAGAAGGAGTTCTCGGGCGAGGGCGAGGTTGTCGCCTCGACGGTCGTTCACGACGCCGTAGAGGACTACGACGCCGAGACGCCGTATACGCTCGCGGTCGTCAGGCTCGACGAAGGCGCGCGCCTGACCGCGCAGGTCATCGACGACGGCGACGAGGTTTCGATAGGCGACCGTGTCGAGGCTTGTTTCCGGCGCGTCAGCGACGAAGGCGACGAAGGAATAGTTCAGTACGGCACCAAGTTCAGACCCGTCTGACCGCGTCCTTAACGAGGGAGACGAGGGATGTGACGAGTTCGTCGTCGCCCTCGGCGTATACGCGTACGACCGGCTCGGTTCCGCTCGCGCGCACGAGGAACCAACGTCCGTCTCCGAGGTCGACACGGACGCCGTCGGCGGTATCGAAAGAGCCGCCGTACTCCTCGCGCAGACGTTCCTCGGCGGCTTTCATTACGGCGGGCTTGTCGTCGTTCTCGCATCCTACCGACTCCTTACGGACGTTCACCTCGCGGAGACCGTCGAAGATACAGTCGTCTTCGGCGTAGGCGGCGACGACCTCTGCGGCGGCGATAGTGCCGTCAACCCAGCCGCCGAAATCGGGAAAGACGTGTTTCCAAGGCTCTGCGGCGAAGACCGCGTCGCGCCGCCGGACCTCCTGCGAAACTGCTCCGAGAGCGACGCGTTCGACTTCTCCGTCCGCCTCTTTCACAGCCTCGTCGACCCGTGGCGAGGCGTTGGGCGTCGTCAGCACCGTCCCGGGAGCGTGTTCACGTGCCAGAACCGCGAGAACGGCGTCCTCGGAGACGACGCCTTCGTCATCGACCACGACGAGACGGTCGGCGTCACCGTCGTGCGCCAAGCCGAGGTCAAAGCCGTCGCGTACAAAGTCGACGAACTCCGCTAGCGTCTCGGGGGTCGGCTTTGAACCCCGTCCCGGAAATGCAGGGTCGGTCTGTGCATTAACCGGAACGACCGCACATCCCATACGTTCGAGTAGGGGAACCGTCGTACGTGCCCCGACACCGTTTGCGCAGTCGACGGCAACGTGGAGGTCTATGTCCGACACCCCGACGTACTCCCACGCCGCGTCGATGTACTCGTCGACGACTTCTGTCTCGTCCGCCTCGGTCCACTCTTCCCAGCTTACCGACGTATCACCTTCGACGAGAGACTCGACCTCCTTTTCGTCGTCCTCACTGAACTCGCCGCCGTCGTCACAGAAAAGCTTGACTCCGTTGTCCTCGGGTGGATTGTGTGATGCGGTTATAACCGCCCCGTATGCGTCGTACTCCCTCGCCGTCCACGCCACGACGTGAGTTGGAACGACACCGATACGGGTCACGTCACAGCCGACGCTTTCCGCGCCCGAGACGAACGCCGAGACGAGGGAGCCGCCGGTGTAACGTCCGTCACGTCCGACGACGACCCTGTCCGACATTGACCCGACGGCGCGCCCGATACGTAGAACGAGCGAGGGCGAAACCGCCTCTATGCTTCCGCGTACCCCCGAGGTTCCGAACATACCCGTCGTTCGTGGACACGCCACACTACTCTTTCGGAAGCAGAGACCGAGCGCCTCGGACAAGTTGGTCGCCCGCGCTCGCGCCTATACGCGACGCACCCGCTTTGAGGAGACGTAACGCCTCCTCGGCGTCGCGCACCCCGCCGCTCGCCTTGACGCGGGCTTCGTCGCCGACCTCGTCCTTCAGGAGACGGATATCCTCAACCGTCGCCTTGCCGGAGGCGTAGCCTGTACAGGTCTTTACGAACTCCGCGCCCGCCTCGGCGCAGATACGTGCGGCGCGGCGTTTTTCGTCGTCGTCAAGAAGACCCGTTTCTATTATAGCCTTCGTCGTCGCGCCCGTTTCGACGACAGCACGTATGTCGCTCTTGAAGGCATCGTCTTCTCCTGACTTGAGCAAAGATACGTTACACGCTACGTCGACTTCTGTCGCGCCCGCGTCGACCGCCTCGCGCGCCTCGTACGCCTTGACCTCGGGCGTGGTCGTTCCGTGCGGAAAGCCAACGACCGCCGCGACCTCTCCGTTCACGTCGGCGACCCTGTCGAGACGCGACACCGGAACGCAGACGTTTGTCCCGTACCGCGTAGCCTCGTCGGCGAGTCCGTCGTAAGCCGACGCAGGGGCATCCTTGTCAAGGAGCGTGTGGTCGACACGCCCCGCGAACTGTTTCAGGTTCACGTCCGAGGTAGGTGTGGAAGCTTTTAGTGTCTCACGGTCGCACGAGAGGTATGAAACAGCCACATATACTCGTCGAGGATGGTGCGGTGAACGGAACGGTTCTCCTTCCTGGAGACCCCGGACGGGTCGACCTCATCGCAGAACACCTCGACGACGTAGAGTATCTCTCCGACAACCGCGAGTACAGACTCGTCAACGGAACCTACGACGGCGTTCCCCTCACCGTATGTTCGACCGGTGTCGGCTGTCCGAGCGCCGCCGTTGCCGTTGAAGAACTCGCAAACGTCGGTGCGGAACGTCTCGTCCGTGTCGGGACCACCGGCGGTCTTCAGGCGGACGTACGTACCGGCGATGTCGTCGTCGCAACCGCGGCGGCGAAGTTCGACGGAACGACCAAACGTTACGAGGGTGTCGAGTATCCCGCAGTCGCGTCCCTCGGTATCGTGAACGCTCTTGTCGGCGCGGCGGAGAGACAGGACGAGCATATACACGTCGGTCCTGTCGTGACCGACGACGCCTTCTACGCGGAGGACGAGGTAGCCTTCGAATGGGAGGACGCCGGTATGCTTGCCGTAGAGATGGAGGCGTCGGCTATATTCACGCTCGCACGCCGCCGTGGTCTCGAAGCGGGCGCTATACTCGCCGTCGACGGAAACCTCGTCGCCGGCGAACAGAAGGGGGAGACGGAAGACGACGAACTCCCTGAGGAGGCGAAGGAAGGCGTCGAGCGCGAGGTCCGTGTCGCCCTCGAAGCGGCTCAGGAGATGTAGGAGACGACGGGCGCAACCGGAAGCGGCACGAATCCCGTCCAAGCACCGAGCCGTTCACGCGGTCCGGCGGTAACGTCTCCGTTGGTCTCGAACTCTAAGGTTGTTGACTTCGTCTCGCCCCGCGTGTCGAGTTCGAAGCCGAAGGACGTGTCCGCGGGGGTTTCGAGACCGCGGCGGCGGAGTTCGTCGAGATACCGCGAGGCGTTCTCTGTCTCGTAGAAGACCTCGGCGGAGAAGCCGCGCTGTCTGTTCTCACACCGCCAGTCAATCTCTTCGACGAACTCCGACCGACGCCGTGCCTCACGTAGCTCGTCCGCATTGGCGTAGCCGCGGTCTGTGAGAGCGTCGGAGAACAGGCGTCCGTGGTTACGGAGGTCGGTCTCCCAGTAGACCGTCGTCTCGTCGCCGCGCGACGCTCTTACCGTCGCTTCCTCGACCTGTAGGGCGCGTCCGCCTTCGGTCTCCGAAACCCCACCGAGTCCTTCGAGTCTTGCGACGTACTCTACATCAACTACTGTCTTACCCTCAAAGCCGCGTCTTTCGACATCGTGGGTCTCAACCTCGACATCCACCCCGACGCCGACCCCTGTGGAGACGACGCCCAAGAGCCACGACAGCGTGTTTCGGAGGGCGTCGCTCGACTCGACGAAAGCCGAGAGGCGTGAGTCAACGGGGATGAGATGGCTTCCCTCGACGGCGTATCCACCGTCGTCTACAAGAGAGACTTCGTGGACCTCCTCGGGACGACGGCGTTCGACGACAACTGCACCCGTCGACTCGAAACCCGACGGCGTCTCGCGTAGTTCGCCGTCGGTCTCGAACAGCGGTCCCGGGGGTTCGGCTTCTTCGGCGTCGAAGAACAGGTCGAGTGACTCGGGCAGCTCGCCCTCGGCTTCGGCTACGACAGACTGCGGTCTCACGGTCTCGACGAGTTCACGTATCTCCGACGCGCGGCGGAACATCCGCGTCGAAGTCGTCGTCGCCCTATCTAAAGCTTACTTGTTCACGTCGAGAAGGGCAACACGTTCGAGGACGAGGGATTCGAGACGGTCGCTTCCGACCGCGCCGACCTCCTCGTCAGTGAGTCCGAAGAAGTCGAGGAGGCGTTCGTCGTCGCCGTAGACGAAGTCGTCGGCTTCGTAGGTCATCCCGCGGACGGCGTCGGCGGCTTCTTCCTTGTCTCCGTCGCCGTCAACGACGAAGACGGCGTCGTGTTCGCCGCGTCGAAGACCCATCCGTGTCGCCACGTCTATCTGACGCGTCCCTGCGGCGTACAGGAGGACCTCCATCGAAACCGTGTCGGCGACGTTTTCGCCACGGTCGAACGACCGACGTGCCTTCGACACCGCCTCCTCAACGTGTAGACGCGAAACGACGTACCGCGCGTCGAAAGCCTGCACGATGACGCCGTGTTCATCACGCAGGTTATCGAGTGAAGTAAGATACTTGTCGGTGTCTTCGACGACGGCGGTCCTTTCGAGAACTCGCATACCAGACAAAGGGAAGCGACGGCGTTAACCGTTACGCTCGCGCCTTCAGAAGTCGGCTATCGAAGACTGCTCCGTCTGTTCGACCGACGCGTTCGCGTCCATCTCGTCGGCGCTTGCGTCGCGTCCGACCTCGCTCAGGACGCGCTCTGCCGTCTTAGGTCCGAGGAGGCGTGCGACACGGTCAGGGTTGGCATCACGGAGGTCGTCGCGCGATTCGATTCCTGCCTCGTACAGACGGCGCGCGCGGACACGTCCCACGCCGCGTACACGGACGAGGTCAAGTAGCTCGTCGTCGACCCCGTGTTGGACACGTAGACGCGTCTCACGTACGACGCCCGCGTGCGGCGATTCGACGAGGTCTGCGAGCGACTCGGCGGCGTACAGGAGCCAGTCGGCGCGTTCGACACGTGTCCGTACGTCGCCCGGTGCGACGTTATGCTCTTCGGCGATACGTTCCTCGTCGCGCTCCTGCGTCCAGTCGTGTAGAACCGCCGCGGTCTTGAGCGACGCCAGCCAGTCCTCAAAGCCGCGGTCGAACTCGGTCGGCGGGTCAACGAGTTCGTCCTCGTGGTCGCGGGCGAAGCCGTACATACGTTCGTCGTCGTCCTTCCGTAGGTAGAGCGGATACATGTCGGGCGTATGCGCGACGGCTTCGAGGAAGGTCAATGTCGTCGGCTCCTCGGCGGCACGTATCTTCTCGACGATACGTTCGGCGCTCAACGGGTCGACGTAGAGACGCGAGACGGTATGTCCAAGGTCGGTCGCCGTGAGTTTGTCGTCGCCTTGAACCATACCGGCGTCGCGCAGGAATCCGAGTACGTCGTCCACGATACCCGACAGGTCGGCGTCGGGTTCCTGATGGGCGTAGAAGGTCGCTCCGAGGAACTCAAGGACGCCGTCACGTGACGACGCAAATCCGCTTGCGACGGTCGAGAGGACGTGCGTACGTAACGCCTTCCTGCTCGCAAGCTTCGAGTAGACGGGTTCGGGTTCGCCCTCGACGTACTTCTCACGTATCTCGTCGGGGTCGGCGTTTCCTGCGACGATTACAGCCTCGCCGTGCGGGTCGAGTCCCGGGCGTCCCGCCCGTCCGAACATCTGGTGTACCTCCAAGACGGGAAGCGGCTCCATCCCCGTGTCGCTGTACCGCATATGGTCACGGACGATAACACGGCGCGCAGGCATATTGACGCCAGCGGCGAGCGTCGGCGTGGCGCAGACGGCGACGATATCGCGCGACCGGAAACCGTCCTCGACCGCCTCGCGGTGGTCGTTCTTCAGACCCGCGTGGTGGAATGCGACGCCGCCCTCGACGCAGTCGGCGAGACGTTCGCCCGTCTCGGTCGATGCCGAGTCGCGTACCTCGTGCGAGACGCCCGACGCGCCGAATCCGAGTGACGCGAGACGTTCGGCGGTCGCCTCGGCGCTCCGGCGCGAGTTGACGAAGACGAGCGCCTGTCCGTCCTCCTCGACGGTGCCGCGGACGAGTTGCTCGACTTCATCGCCGTCCGCCGTCGTACCGTCGTCAAACTCAACGCGTCCATCCGCCGCCACGCCCTTCTTGAGGTCAACGGGTCGCCAGTCGGACTCGACGAGTTCGGCGTCGAGCCATCCCGCGAACTCGTCGGCGTTCGCAACCGTCGCGCTCAGGGCGACGAACTGAGGGTCCGACAGCCGCCGTAGTTTCGCCGCCGTGACTTCAAGCGTAGGTCCGCGGTCGGAGTCGTCGATGAGATGGACCTCGTCGATTACGACGCACGAAACGTCACGTATCCACGAGACGCCGTTACGTACGAGCGAGTCAACCTTCTCGCTCGTGGCGACGATTATATCGTTCTCCCCCAACGACTCGTCGCGTTCGTCGTAGTCGCCCGTCGAGACGGCGACATCGACGGGGAGGCGGCGGAAAGCCTCCGCCTTCTCGCTCGCTAAGGCGCGTAAAGGAACGACGTAGAGCGCCTTGCCGCTGTCTTCGACCGCGGAGAGCATAGCTATCTCGGCGACCAGCGTCTTACCGCTTGCCGTCGGCACGGCGGCGACGACGCTTTCGCCCTCGGCGACGCCCTTTTCGACGGCGGCTTCCTGAGGCGGGTACAGGCTTTCGACGCCGTCGTCAAGGAAGGCTTCGACGGCTTCGTCGCCGAGCGGCAGGTCACGTACGTCCATTTCGTGTTCGTCCTTCGTCTCGGGCTTCCTAAACCGTTTCGTGACGGGCGAGCGGCTTAGCGAGATGACGGCGCGCTGACGGCGGTACCTCGTACCAGCGCTCGTCAAGTTCACGTTCGACGCGCTCCTCGACGAGCGAACCGGCGGTTCCGTCGCAGTCGTCGGCGCGGCAACGGTATCCCTGTCCGCGTCCGGCGCTCTCCATACGGCGTCCGCAACACGTCGGCTTTACGCGGCGCGTTCTGTTGAGCGAGACGACACGGAGTTTCTCGACCTTGAGCGTCCCGTCAGAGACGCTTCCGCAGACGAAGACGCGGTCATCTTCGCGTAACGCGCGTACGGTGTCACGGAAACGTTTGGTGGGTTCGAAGGCGGCGCACCGTAGGCGTTCGTCGTCCTTGACGGTAAAGAAGACATGCCCGCCCTTGCGCGTCTCCGGCGGTTCGACGACGGTTCCCTCGACACGGTACGAACCGCCGTCACGTATCTCAGATGCGCGCGCGTCGGCGAGATGGGCGTCCGTACCTTGGTTCGTCCGGTAGACGGCGACGCGTTCAGCGTTCTCGACCTCGACCCGCGCATTCGCTTCCCAGACGCCGCCGAACGTGCCGCGTAATCCGTAGATGACGGGTCCGTGCGTATTCGGAACCGCGACGACCTCGCCCGTCTCCTCATCGACCGTATCCCACGTCCGCGGATGGGTGGCGTGGTGGGCGTCGAAGAACGAGTCCCATTCGACACGTCTCTTCTCGCCCCATTCGTCGCGTCCGCGGTAGACGAGGAGTTCGTAGGTCCAGTCGTCGAACGCGCGCGACGCTCCGACCGCCGCCGTCGCGCCGACCACGCCGCGTCCGTTCTTCCAGCCTCTGACACGTACCCCGTTTTCCCGTGCGACGCGGCGCGCCTCCTCGGGCGTCTTGTACTCGCGCACGGTCTCGCGCGCGTAATCGGCGAGCGCTTCGGTCGGTTCGCCGCGGAGGAAGGCGACACCGGGGTTCGTCTTGTCGTCGTCGAAGACGGCGAGGTCCTCGACCTCTTCTACGACGGCGTCTTCGAGGCGTTCGGCTTCGTCGGTTTCGACGTGTAGCGCGAGTGCGGCGTTACCCCGCGTCTTGTGTTCGACCTCGGGGTTGAGACGGACGAGGAGACGGTCGTTGACGCGGGCGAAGGAGGAGATACGTTCGGCTACGACCGCGGCGAGGTAGGTCGTACACATTCCGCGTGTCGCGGAGTCGGTATCGTCTATGCCGACAATCATTCCTTACTGCCTCTACGTCTTCGACGTGTAAGTACTCAAAGGTTCTAATGCCTCCTCGGAGTCGGGTTCGTCGAGAAGAACGAACTCGTCGTCTACTTCGCCGAGGAAGTAGAGGGACCAAGCGCGGAAGAAAAGTCGGACGGGTAGCTGTACGAGGACTGCGAGCGACGCCAAGACGAGCGCAAGGTAGACGACGACCACGACGCCGAGAAGGACGACGCCCGCGGTGCTGGCGAGCAGGGCGTCGAAGCCTTCGGCGGTGAGTCCGAGGGCGTACGACAGTACGGCGAGCGGTAGGGCGAAGAATCCGGCGACGAGGGCGGCGGCGACCGTCGCCCCGAATCCGACGAGGACGTTGGCGGCAACGCGCGCGACGGCGTATCCTGCGAAGACCGACGGCTTTTCGACGAGCAAGCTCCGGAGGACTCCGAAGCCGTGTACGAGCGAACAGCCGCGGACGACCATGATAGGTGCGACGAAGTCGGTCACGAATCCGTTGACGAGGGAGACGGCGACACCGAACAGGAGGGCGGCGACAACTGCCGCGACCACGACGGATTCGGGGGCGCGTCCAAAGACGACCCCCGCGGCGGCTGTCGAGGCGAAGAAAACAACCGTCGCGGCGGCGCGGAACAGGAATAGCTGACCGCCCTCGTCGATGCGCTCGCCCGCATACTCGCGGAGACGGGGTTCGTCCGACCGGAGAACGTCGATAAGGACGAACTCGGCAACTGCGCTTACGAAGGTTCCTACGACGGCGACCACGACGCCGAGGACGAGCAGGTCGAGCGAGTCGATTACCGCTCCAACCGCAGGTGAAGGCGCGCTCACCTCGCCGTCGAAGAAGACGACAGCGCCGAGGTTCGTAACCGAACCGTATCCTGCGCGCAGACCGACGAACGCCGTAATGACGGCGGCAACGATATACTTCCGAAAGCTGAAGGGGCGGAAGAAGAGCCGCGTCTTCATCGCGGCATGGAACATAGACCGAAGTATCATGTTCTCTCCTTCGCATGCCGTCTTATTGGTTCTTCGGAACCACGTGACGTAACGCCGTCATTCGTTTGTCTGACGTTGGAGTTATATGTGGCGTCTCCGTACGTGTGGGAAAGATGCCCGATTCCGATGACCTCCGGTCGCGCCTGAAGGAGTTAGAGACGACCGTTGACGCCCTGACAGACGAGATAGTCGAGGTACAGCAACGTCTGGACGAGCTGGAAGCAGAAGAGGGGGAGAAAGGCGAACGGAAGGAGGTCGGCGTCGGAGTCGATGAACCGGACGAAGAAGATGACGACGACATATACGTGGCATAATGCATATCAAAGAACTCCGAGTTGACGGCTTCAAATCGTTTGGTGAACCCACCGTCGTGCCGTTCTACGAGGGGTTCACGACAATCAGCGGACCGAACGGAAGCGGGAAGAGCAACCTCATAGACAGCATACTGTTCGCGCTGGGTCTTGCACGGACGCGCGGGATGAGGGCGCGCAAGCTACCTGACCTCCTCTACGACCCGCCCGAGGGCGGGGACTCGGTCAACGAGGCGAGCGTCGAGGTCGTTCTCGACAACTCCGAACGCGCGGTGACCGAGGAGGAGATACGGTCGGCGTGCGGCGAATGCAAGGACCCCGACGAAGTCGTCGTCAAACGCCGTATCAAACGGACCTCTAACGACTACTACTCCTACTACTACCTCAACGGACGTTCGGTCAATCTGTCGGACGTACAGGACCTACTCGAAAACGCGGGCGTGACGCCCGAGGGCTACAACGTCGTGATGCAGGGCGACGTTACCGAGATAATCAATATGTCGCCCACCGAGCGCCGCGGTATTATCGAGCAGACCGCGGGGACGGCGAAGTTCGACGAAAAGAAGGAGCAGGCGCGCGAGGAGCTTGAGGTCGTTGAGGAACGCGTCGAACGCGTCGAACTGATTCTGGAGGAAATCGAGGAGCGCCTCGACGAACTCGAAGAGGAGCGCAACAAGGCGCTCGAATACAAGGAACTCAAGGAGGAGAAAGAGGAGTACGAGTCGTACCTCTCGGCGGCAAAGCTACAGGATGTCGAGGACGAAATCGAAGGTGTCGAGGAGAAGATAGAGGCGGAGCGCGACGAGAAGGCTCGTCTTGAGGAGGAACTAGACGAGCATAACGACGAACTTGAGGCGCTCAAGGACGAGCTTGCGGAGCTTAACGACGAGATTAGCCGGAAGGGCGAGGACGAACGTCTCGAACTCAAGTCCGAGCTTGAGGAGATTAAGGGACGTATCACGACGAACGAGGACCGTATCGAGGACGCGCGTGAGGCGCTCGATGAGTTCGAAAACAAACGCCGGGAGGCGTTCGTGAGCGCCGACAAGGCGCGCGAGGAGCTTGAGGATATAGAGGACGAGATACGTGATACGAAGGTCCGTAAGTCGAGCCTCAAGTCCGACCTGTCGTCGAAACGTGACGAACTCGAGGAGGTACAGGACGAGATAGAGGAGGTCGAGGGCGAGTACGCCGACGTACGTCAGGAGCTTCAGGAGAAGAAGGAAGTTGCCGACGAACTCCGCGACGAGAAGAATGAGCTACAGCGCGAGAAGGACCGTCTCCTCGACGACGCGCGGCGTCGTTCGCGGGAGGTTGAGGAGGTCGAGGACGACCTCGAAGATGCACGCGACGCTCTCGAAGATGCCGAGCGCGAGGAGAACGACCTCCGCGGTAAGCTCGAAAAGGAGCGTAAGAACCTCGAACAGCTGAAGGAGGTACGTGACGACCTCCGTGCGGAGCGTGACGAACTCAGGGACGACCTCGACGATATAGAGGAGTCGCTGCGGGCGAAGCAGGAGGAGTACGCTCAGGCTGAGGCACGCTCCGGCGGCGGCGGTTCGTCGTACGGACGTGCGGTAAGCGCGGCGCTGAACGCCGATATAGACGGCGTCCACGGTACGGTCGCCGACCTCGGAAGCGTGTCGAGCGAGTACGCGACGGCGTGCGAGACGGCGGCGGGCGGACGTATGGCGAACGTCGTCGTGGACGACGACAGCGTTGGTCAACGGTGTATCGAACATCTGAAACGACGTAACGCCGGACGCGCGACCTTCCTGCCCCTCAACGAGATGCACGACAGGTCGCTCTCGTCGCGTCCGCTCTCGCGCGAAGGCGTCGTTGACTATGCCTACAACCTCGTCGAGTTCGACCCGCGGTACTCAGGCATCTTCTCGTACGTCTTCGGCGACACCCTCGTCGTCGAGGATATAGAGACGGCGCGCGACATGATGGGCGACTACCGTATGGTGACGCTCGAAGGCGACCTCGTCGAGAAGAGCGGCGCGATGACGGGCGGTTCGAAACGCGAGTCGCGTTACTCGTTCGGCTCTAAGGGTGCGGTGCAGAGACTCGCCGACCGTATCGAGGAGCTTGAGGACGAACGCCGTTCGGTCAAGAACGACCTCGCGGATGTCGAGGGACGTCTCGAAGAGGTGAACGAGGATTTCCGTGACAAACGTGACGAGGTCGAGAGGTACGAGGACCGTCTCGAAGACCTCGGCGACGAGAAGGACCGTCTCTCCGACGAGATAGACGAGAAGGAGAGGCGTCTCGAAGAGGCGGAGGAGGAACGCGCCGAGACGCGCGAGGAGATGGAGGAGGTCGAGGGACGTATCGGCGAGCTACAGGATGAGATAGACGAAGCCGAGGACCGTGTCGAGGAGTTACGCGCCGAACTCGAAGGCTCACGTATCTCCGAACTCACCGACCGCGCCGACGGGATACGTGACGAAATCAACGCTCTCGAAGACGACGTCCGCGACGTTGACGGCGAACTCAACGAACTCCAACTCGAAAAGGGCTACAAGGAGGACGCCATCGAGGAGCATCAGGAGAAGATACAGGAGATAGACGAGAAACGCGACGAGAAGGAGGCGTTAATCGAGGAACTCGAAGAGGAAATCGACGAACTCGAAGCCGAGGCGGACGAGAAACGCGCCGAAATCGAGGAGATAGACGAGGAGATAGGCGAACTACGTGACGAACGCGACGCGAAGCAGAAGGAGGTCGAGGAGAAGGCGGACGAACGCGACGAGGTACGCCGGAAGGTCGAACGCGCCGACGACCGTATCGACTCGCTCCGCGCCCGCCTTTCGTCGCTCGAAGACGAGGCGGACGAACTCCGCGAGGAAATCGAGGAGATGCCCGACGACGTTCCCGACTACGACGAGCTACAGGACGAAATCGAACGTGTCGAGGACGAGATGGAGGCGCTCGAACCCGTCAATATGCTCGCAATCGACGAGTACGACGATGTCAAGGAGCGTCAGGAGGACCTTCAGGAACGTATGGCGACCCTCGAAGACGAGAAGGACGGTATCAACGAGCGCATAGAGAGCTTCGAACAGCAGAAACGCGAGAAGTTTACAGAGGCGTTCGAGGCGATAAACGAGGAGTTCCGCGAGGTCTTCGAACGCCTCTCGGACGGAACGGGCGAACTCGTCCTTGACGACCCCGACGCGCCGTTCGAGAGCGGTCTGACAATCGAGGCGAAGCCGCGCGACAAGCCCGTCAAACGTCTTGAACAGATGAGCGGCGGCGAACGTTCACTAACGGCGCTCTCGTTAATCTTCGCCATACAGCGTTACACGCCCGCGCCGTTCTACGCCTTCGACGAGGTTGACGAGTCGCTCGACGCCGTCAACGTCGAGAAGGTCGCCGAAACCATCGACGAAATCGCAGACGCGACCCAGTTCGTTGTCATCAGCCACCGCTCGAACATGGTCGAGAAGGCGGACCGTATCGTGGGCGTAACGATGCAGGACGACAACGTTTCCCGTGTAACGGGGGTGAAAATCAATGACGGCAGCGACGGAGAATCCGCAGACGCAACCGCAGACTGAACCGGTCGATGTCCTCGTCGAGATGGCGCGCGAGGGCGAGATAGACCCTTGGGACGTGGATATCGTTGAGGTCACCGACAAGTTCCTACAGCGTCTCGACGAGGGTGACCTCGTACGTTCGGGACGCGCCCTTCTGTACGCGAGCATCCTCCTCCGTATGAAGAGCGACTACGTCGTTGAGGAGGACGAAGACGAGGAGGAAGAGGACCCCGCTATGGGCTGGGACGACTGGGAGGGCGCGCCGCCCGACGACGCGCCCTTCGACGACGGAATCGACGCCCTCGAAGCCGAGTTCGAACGTCGCCTCGAACGCCGGACGGTACGCGACAAGACGCGTCCCGAGACGCTCGACGAACTCGTCCGTGAACTCCGCGAGCGCGAACGCGGAAGCTGGTGGAAGGAGAAACGTGAGTACGACACCTCGCCCGACGAAGGAATGGAGTTCCGTCCCGAGCGTCCCGCCCCGACGACCGAGGACGCGATGGAGACGGCGCACGAGGACGATATTGAGGACCGCGTTGACGACGTACACGACCGTCTCGCCGAGGAGTTCGAACACCGCGACGAGATACTTTTCGCCGAACTCCGCGTCGCCGACAAACGCGAGACTGTCGTCCGTTATATCGCGTTACAGTTCCTCGCTATGCGCGGATTCGTCTCTCTCGAACAGGACGAGTTCTACGGGGACCTCTGGATAAAGGAAGTTAATTAGCGAAGTTAAGCGACGTCGTTACTCTTCGCCGTTCTCGCCGTTACCGTTCTCTTCGCCGTTCTCTTCCTCGCCGTTCTCTTC
>JAQZCZ010000041.1 GCA_028751095.1 Euryarchaeota archaeon Ods01
CGTGGTCTTCTGGGCGCACGCTGTCGTCGCCACGCTCGGCTTTTCGCCGTTCGGCGTAGAGGTCGGGAACACGGCTGTCGGCATCCTCTACGTCCTCTCGTACCCCCTCTGGTTCAGATGGGCGTCGGAACGCGCCTTCGTACTGTTCGGACGTGGACCCGAACAGGGCGGTATCGCGTGGGTACTACGTATCAAGGACATGACAAAGGGATTCGAGCCGGACTGGAAGGAGTAGCTAGGTCAGCAACCGCCGCTGACCGCCGGAAGAATCGAGATTTCGTCGTCCTCACCTATCTCAGTATCGAGTCCTTCGCCGTGGCGTACGTCGTCGCCGTTGACGTACAGGTTGACGAAACGGCGGAGTTCGCCGTCTTCGAGCAGTCTCTCCTCGAACTCGTCTCCGTACTTCTCCGCGAGTTCGTCCAGTGCTTCGCCTACCGTCTCCGCGTCTACCTCCGTCGTCCTCTCGTCCGTCACGCGTTCGAGCGCGCTTGAGAATCTTACATCAGCCATTATGCGGTCACCTTCTTCTCTTTCTCGTTCCTGTTCTCGAACTCGGTGAGCGACGGCTTTATGCTCTCCGGAACGTCGACGTACCGCGATACCGTCTCCTCAGCCTTCAGACCGTTGCCCGTGATATTCACGACCACCGTCTCGTCGCTCTCGACGTGTCCCTCCTCGACCAGCTGTTTCAGACCCGCGATGGTCGTACCGCCCGCGGGTTCGGTATAGATGCCTTCGGTGCTGGCGAGGAGCTTTATGCCTTCGACGATTGCCTCGTCGTCGGGGTCCGCCGCATACCCGCCCGTCTCGTTGATGGCGTCCTTGGCGTAGAAGCCGTCCGCCGGATTTCCGATTGCGAGCGAATGGGCGAGCGTCTCGTACTCGTTGACGGGTTCGACGGGTTCGTCCTCGCGGACCGCACGCGCTATAGGGAAGCCGTCGGGTTGGGCACCGCTCATACGTACGTCGGAGTCGTCGATGAGTCCGAGACGTTCGAGGTTCTCGTATCCGCGCTTGACCGACAGGAGCGACGCGCCCGCCGCCATCGGATGGACGACGTGGTCGGGCGACTCCCAGCCGAGTCCTTCCGCCGCCTCGTACGCCATCGTACACGAACCCTCGGTGTAGTATGGGCGGAGGTTGATATTGACGAATCCCCATCCGTTCTCGTCCGCAACCTCGGTAGCGAGCCTGTTGGCATCGTCGTAGTTGCCGTCAACCGGAACGATTTCGGGGTCGTAGGCGAGCGTCTGGGTAATCTTACCGTCCTCGATTGTGTCGGGCAGGAAGATATACGCCGGAAGGTCCGCCTTGGCGGCGTGTGCCGCGACGCTCGATGCGAGATTACCCGTCGAGGCGCATCCGATTGCGTCAACGTCGAAGTCAAGGGCGCGTGCGACGGCGACTGCGGTGACGCGGTCCTTGAACGAGAAAGACGGATTGACCGAGTCGTTGAGTATGTAGAGTTCGTCGATTCCGAGTTCGTCGGCGAGGTTGTCGGCACGGTGGAGTCCGTTGTAGCCGGTTCCGAGGTCAACCTGAGCGAACGACTCCTCGTTCTCGACGGGGAGTAGGTCGACGTACCGACGTATCGAGTTGGGTCCGTCCTCGATTTCCTCGCGCGTCACGTCAACGTCGTCCCAGTCGTAGACGACTTCGAGCGGTCCGAAACAGGCGTCGCAAGTGTTGCGTATTTCGGCGGTGTACTCCTTGCCGCATTCGCGGCAACGCAGGCAGTCTACTGTCATTAAGACACGAAAGGACATGCACGCATATAATATTTGTCACTTAGATTATGCATCTGAGTTATACAAGCGGCGCGAAGGTCTATCAGAACGGCGGCGAGGGCGATTCCGAGGCTGTCACGTCGAACCGACAGGAGCAGAAAGAGCGGTAGTCGGCGGCACATGCAAAATAGAAGCATTCTATAACAACTCTTATGCACGGAGACGCACAACGGGCGTCTATGAGCGCACAGAAAGGGCGCAAACGGTGTGTCTCCTGCGGAGTCAACATCGTTGGCGCGGGATTCACCGAGTTCGACTGCCCCGAATGCGGGCACACGATAAACCGGTGTAAGAAGTGTAGGAAGCAGAGCAACCTGTATCAGTGCCCCGACTGCGGGTTCACGGGACCGTAAACATGGGAAAGGTAATCGCACAAATCAAGGTAATGCCCGACGATGCGGATACGGACCTCGACGCGCTTGAGGACGCCCTGCGCGGCGCTCTCCCCGACGCGGCGGAGCTAAACGCCGTCGAGCGTGAGGATGTCGCATTCGGTCTGACGGCGCTAATCGTTAACGTCGGCGTCGAGGACGAAGCGGGCGGTACGGAAGCTGTCGAGGAAGCCTTCGCCGAACTCGACGACGTCGAGAGCGTCAGCGTAGAGGACGTCGGACGCGTCTAAGGTTCGACAACTTCGTTTTCGAGCGTTCCTATACCTTCGATTTCGACCTCGACGGTGTCACCGGGTTCCATAGGTCCGACCCCTTCGGGCGTTCCGGTGGCGATTACGTCGCCCTCACGTAACGTCATGAACCGCGACGCCTCGGCGACGAGTTCGGCGACGCCGAAATGCATCATCTCGGTCGAGGAGTCCTGTACCGTCTCACCGTTGAGACGGGTCTCCACCGAGCGGTTCTCAACGTGTTCGTCGTGTATGTACGGACCGATAGGACAGAAGCCGTCGCCGCCCTTTGCGCGCGCCCACTGAGACTCGCGTTCCTGCCAGTCGCGTGCGGTAACGTCGTTGACACAGGTGTAGCCGCCGACGTAGTCGAGCGCCTCGTCCTCGGTTACATCGCGGCACGGGCGTCCGATGACGACGCCGAGTTCCGCCTCGTAATGGAGTTCGTCGGTCGTCTCGGGATAGACGATAGGGTCGCTCGCGCCGATTACGGAGGTGGACGGCTTGAGGAAGAATAGCGGAAAGTCGGGGACCTCGTTGTCGAGTTCCTCGGCGTGTTCGGCGTAGTTACGTCCGACGCCGATTATCTTAGTGGGTCCACAGGGGGCGAGAAAGTTGACCTCGTCGGGCGAGTACGTCCCGCCGCTCTCCGAAACAATTTCGCCGTCCTTCAGCGTTCCTTCGTGTATGATACTGTCCTTCTCGAAACGTGCGCGTCGCATACGCGACGAACGCGGGCGCGTCTCTTAGAAGTACTCCTTCCGCGCCGCGGCGTCGCGGTGGTAGACGCCGAACTCGCCGTTCGTGAGTTGGTCGCCCGTGTAGACAGGTCCGCCGGAGCAGACGGGCGAACCCGTGTCGTCTATGCAACACGAGCCGCAGATTCCGATTCCGCATTTCATGTAACGTTCGAGACAGCACTGTACGTCCTCGGGACGGTCGTCGAAACGGTTGAGGACGGCGGACATCATCGGCTCAGGTCCGCACGAGGCGACCTCCGAGGGTTCGCCCATCTCGTCGATTACCTCGTCAAGGAGTCCGGTGACGAGTCCCTCGTACCCCGCCGTACCGTCCTCGGTGGCGACGCGCACATCGGCGACTGCGGCGAGACGATCCTCGAAGACTAGTTCGTCGGCGGTCCCCGCGCCGATGAGAGTCGTCACGTCCGCACCCGCATCGGCGGCGGCTTCGGTCAGAAGGGCGACGGGTGCCATACCGGTTCCGCCGCCGACGATTACAACGTCGTCCTCGGGAACGTCGAAGGGCGTCCCGAAAGGTCCGCGGACGCCGAACGTGTCGCCCTCGCGGAGTTCGAGCATAGCGTTCGTCGCCTCGCCGACGCCGCGGACCGTAACGCCGTCCTCGTACGCAAAGCTCATCGGTATCTCATCGACGCCGTGTATCCAGAACATGCCGAACTCGCCGGGCGAAACGTCGAACGAGGGGTCGAAACGGAGCGTCGCTATACCGTCGCCTTCCTTGACGCGTTCGGTGACTTCGAGCGTAACAGGTCTCATTCTTCGCCCCCCTCCGGCGCGAGTTCGTGCGCCCGTCCCACGAGTTCGTCGTGCGACAGGCTCTTGCGTCGCTTGTACTCCTCGACCCCCTGCGCTATCTCTCCGAGAACACCGACGGCGTCACGTACGGCGGTTCCGACCTCTACGGCGCGTGCCCCCGCAAGCATATACTCGACGGCGTCCTCGGCGCTCGACACGCCGCCGACGCCGACGATGGGTATATCGAGCGCCTCGTACAGGTCGTAGACGCACCGGACTGCGACGGGCTTTAGCGCGCTTCCGCTCATTCCGCCGTGGACGTTGCCGAGTATAGGGCGTCCTGACTCGACATCGATAGCGAGGGCGCTGAGCGTATTGGTCGCCACGACGGCGTCAGCACCGCCTTCCTGCGCCGCGACGCCGATACGGGTTACGTCGGTTACGTCGGGCGTCATCTTGACCCAGACGGGTCGGTCAACAGCGTCGGCGACGGCGGCGGTTACGTCTTGTGTCAGGTCGGGGTCTGCGCCTATATCGACTCCGTATCCCTCGGCATGCGGACACGAAACGTTGAGTTCGAAGGCGTCGGCATAGGGTTCGAAGTTGCGCGCGACCTCGGCGAACTCGTCGGCGGTTCCGCCGAATACGCTGACGACGGTCGGACCTTCGACCTTCTCGACCTCGTCGGCAAATGCGGTCGATGGGTTCGACAGTCCGACGGCGTTGAGGGCATACTCGTCCGAGTCGTCGACGAAGACGTTGGGTCCGGGATGACCCGTGCGCTCGTGTGGACCGACGCTCTTAGTGACGACGCCCCCCGCTCCGGAGCGTAACGCTCGGTTGAGCGAAGCACCGGTGGAGCCAAGAATACCGGAAGCAAGGAGAACGGGTTGTTCGAACTCTACGCCCGAAACCTCAACCGACATCTAGTCGCGTCGGACGAGGACGAGAGCGGCTACGAGCGATGCGACGAGTGCGGCGACGGCGGTGAAGCCAGGCAGACCTTCGGCTTCATCGTCATCTTCGTCATCATCGTCGTCGGCTTCATCGTCTTCGTCGTCAGCCTCGTCGTCATCGTCGTCAACGTCAGCGACCTCGTCGTCGTCAAGCTGTGCGAGAAGGTCCTCGGTGTCGGATATCGTAGCCTGTATCTCGTCGAGGTCGTCCTCAAGCGAGTCTATCTCAGCCTCAAGGTCGGCTATTTCGTCCTCGTACTCGTCCTCGTCGTCCTCAAGTTCGTCAAGTTCGTCACGGAGGTCGGCTATCTGGTTTTCGAGGGAGCGCTTCTGGTCGTTGGCGCTGGCGTAGTCCTCAAGGATTTCGTGTGTTCCAACCGCGACAAAGAAGTCGTCACGGACCTCGTTGTCGTCCTCATCAGTTACGACGGGGTCGTCGGGGTAGTCGAACTCCTCGGCGTCAGACTCGTCGTAGTGGAGGACTGCGTGGTAGAATCCGTGGTCCTCAAGTCCCTCAACGTCAACGACGACGCCCGGATTGCTACCCTCGATTAGCTGTGCGGCTCCAAGAGGGTCGTCGTAGTCAGGACCTCCGTCAATTGACTCGGGGTAGACGGCGACCCAGCCGTCGTCGTCTATCTCTATGCTGTCTACCGTAACGTTGTCTCCCTCGCTCGCCTGCGAATCTACACTTATCGAAACGTCAGCGGCGGCAGGGGCGGCGAGAAGCAGTACGCTCGCGGCGAGTGCGACGAGCAGGATTCTTGATTTGCGCATCTTAGGAGAGTTAGGTGCTAGACGACGAATAAAGGTTGCGGAACGCAAGCCAGCGTCAGACGTCGTCGTCGAGGAAGGAGCGCAACGGAGGACCTATGTTCTCAGGCTCAACTATGAAGGCGTCGTGTCCGTAGTCGCTCTCGACGACATGGTGACGTACATCTGCGCCCGCCTCTTCGAAGGCGCGGGCGAGCGACTCCGACTGTTCGACTGTGAAGTGCCAGTCGCCCGTAAACGAGATGACGAGAGCTTCTCCGTCGTACGCCGCGAGCGCGTCTGCGTCGGACTCGTACCGGCTCGACAGGTCGTACGAGTCCATGGCTCGGAGAAGGTAGAGGTAGGAGTTGGCGTCGAAACGGTCGACGAACTTGTCGGCTTGGTAGTCGAGGTACGACTCGACGTCGCGGTACGGGAAGAAGTCGGCGGTCGGGTCGTCGGTTACGGTCGCGTCATCGCTCGGTTCGCGGCGCGCGGCACGTCTGCCGAACTTGTCCTCCATCGAGTCCTTTGACAGGTACATGATATGCCCTATCTGTCGCGCGAGAGCGAGTCCGTCCTTCGGCGCGTCATGTTCGTCGTCGTAGTACCTGCCGCCGTTCCAGTTGGGGTCGGACAGTATCGCGCGGCGCGCCACGGCATCGAGGGCGAGACACTGCGGGTCGAGACGCGCCGCGGCGGCGATAGGGACGAGACGTTCGACGTAGTCGGGATAGAGCTTAGCCCATTCGACGACGTTCATGCCGCCGACGCTCCCGCCTATGACGGCGTGTAGCTTATCGACGCCGAGTATTTCGAGTAGGCGGCGCTGAGACCGCGTCCAGTCGGAGACGGTGACGGGCGGAAAGTCGGGTCCGTAAGGTTCGCCCGTCTCGGGATTCTCGCTCGCGGGTCCCGTCGTTCCGTAACATGAACCCGGGACGTTGGCACAGACGACGTAGTACTCGGTTGTGTCAACCGCCTTCCCCGGTCCCACGATATCGTCCCACCACGCCGCCGCCTGTCCGCTGGTGCCGCGGTCGTGTTCTCGTCCGGCGACATGGGCGCTTCCGGTCAGGGCGTGGCAGACCAGCACGGCGTTGTCGCCGTCGTACTCGCCGTAGGTCTCGTAGGCTACTTCGAGTTCGAGCGTCTCGCCGCTTTCGAACTCGAACTCCCCGAGGTCAACGGTGTCGTGTTCCATTATGTAGCCGAGTCTATCGCCCCTTCGAGGTCGGCGATTATGTCGTCGGGGTCCTCGATGCCGACCGATAGACGCACGAGGTCATCGGTGGTTCCGCTCGCCTGCTTCTCCTCGTCGGTTAACTGCTGGTGTGTCGTTGAAGCAGGATGTATAATAAGCGTCTTGGCGTCGCCGACGTTGGCGAGGAGCGACGCGAGTTCAGTCTCGTTACAGACGGTGCGTCCTGCCTCGTAGCCTCCTTCGAGTCCGAACGTAATCATGCCGCCGTAGCCGCCGTCAAGGTACTTCGTCGCGTTGTCGTGGGTCGGATGGGATTCGAGTCCGGGGTAGTTAACCCACGCGACCTCGTCGTGGTCTTGGAGCCATTCGGCGACTTGGAGGGCGTTCTCGCTGTGTTTCTCAACGCGGAGAGGGAGCGTCTCTAGCTTCTGAAGCGTGACCCACGCGTCGAAAGGAGCCTGCTGGTTGCCAAGGTCGCGGAGTCCGCGCGCTCGGGCGGCGTACGCAAAGGCGGCGTCTCCGAAGGCGTCGCGGAAGTTGAGTCCGTGGTAGGCGGGGTGCTCTTCGGTCAGGTTGGGATAGTCGCCGCCCTCCCACGGGAAGCTTCCGCCGTCGACGAGAACGCCGCCGATGGTCGTTCCGCTCCCGTGTATCCATTTGGTCGTTGAGTTCCAGACGATGTCCGCCCCGTGTTCGAGCGGGTTGGCGAGATACGGCGTCGCAAAGGTGTTGTCGACGAACAACGGGACGTTGTTGTCGTGCGCAATCTCGGCGACGCGTTCGATATCGGGCGTGTCGAGAGCCGGATTACCGATGGTTTCGAGATGGACGTAAGCGGTATCCTCGTCTATCTCGTCGGCGTATTCGTCGTAGTCAAGCGTGTCGACGAAACGCGTCTCGATTCCGCGGCGCGGAGCCGTATGTGTGAAGTACGTATACGTGCCCCCGTACAGCGACGAGGCGGTGACGATGTTGTCGCCCGCCTCTGCGAGTACGAAGGTTGCGAGGTCGAGCGCCGCCATTCCGCTCGACGTTGCGAGAGCGGCGACGCCGCCTTCAAGGGACGCGATGCGTTTTTCGAGCATCGCGTTCGTCGGGTTCATGATACGGGAGTAGATGTTTCCCGCCTCTTCGAGCGCGAAGAGGTTCGCGGCGTGGTCGGTGTCGTCGAATACGTACGACGTCGTCTGGTAGATAGGTGGCGCGCGGGCGTTCGTCGCGGGGTCGGGTTCCTGTCCTGCGTGTACGCTACGTGTTTCGAAGCCTTTCTGGTCGTTTTCGTCGTCAGACATGACCCTAAAACGGTGTCGAACTCACATAAGTTCGGCGGAAGCGGCAGTCGTTACAGGAACTGTTCGAGGATGTCGCCGTCGACGGGCACGTTGAGACGCGCGCTACAGGACCCGCAGATAGCCGCGGCACGCACCTCCTCCCCGTTGATTCCGTCGCCGACACCCCATACCTCGACCTCGAAAGTGTTGTCTCCGCATCCGTGACATTCGACGCCGTTTTCGTGGAGGTCGGCGGCGACCGCTTCACGTAGTTCGTCCTCAACGTCAGCGCACATATCGGAAGATAGCGGCGCGCGCGAAAAGGCGTTACGTTACCGAAGCGCGTCTATCTCGAACTCGAACGCCGCGACGGGCTGAAGTATCTCGCGCTCGGCGAGGATTTCGGGATGTATCTCGCCGATTACTCCCGCTTCCTCGCCATCTATTACGACGTTGGCGGCGCGTCCATCGATGAACGACGGGTGTTCGGTAGCGGGGGTTTCGAGCGCCGCGTCGAAGTCCTCGACGAGCGACGCGAGACGTGACTTCGCCGCCTCGTATCCCGCGTCAGAGCCACAGACGACCGCGGCGACGTGCGTCTCCTCACGGACGCCTGTATTCTCGTCGTCGTCGCGTGCGGCGCAGAATCCGACCTCGGCGAGGTTCTGCGGATACTCGCGGTGGGTGTTGTTCGCCAGCACAGAGACAAGCGAGGGAAGGAGCCAGCTACGGACGACGCTGTAGTCCTCGCTGTACGGGTTGGCGACACGGATGGCGTCGTCAGGGGCGTCGCGGCGCATCGCACCGTAACAGTCGTCGTCGTTCGTCAGGACGAAGTTGAGGAGGTCTTGGAATCCGAGTCCGACCAACTGCTTCCGTACGGCGTTTTCGAGCCTCGTACCGTCGCTCAGTCCGCCGACCGTCGAGACATCGGGATAACGCGGCTCCATCTCGTTGAATCCGTAGGCGCGTCCGATGTCGTCAACAACGTCGAGCGGATGCATTACGTCGGTACGGTACGGCGGTACGGTAACGTCGTAGACGGTCTCGTCGTCGCTCGCCTCGACCGTCGCGTCCATGCCGGAACGTTCGAGATAGTCGACAACCTCTTTAGCGCTCAGTTCGACGCCGAGCATCGACTCTATGCGTTCGTGCCCCACCGTCTTGCTCTCGGTCGATAGGTCGGGCTTGAGCGTCCTCCGGTCGTCGTACTCGACCTCAACCTCCTCGACGGTAGCGCCGCGGTCGGCGAATGCGTAGACGAGTATATTGAGCATCTTGTCGACGGTCCACTCGTCCGTCCCCGTCATCTCTATGAGAAGGTCGCGTGAGTCTTCGCGGACCTCGGTACGTTTGCCGTTGATGACGGGCGGGAACGAGAACATGCCGATGTCGTCGTATATCGCGGGGACGCGGTCAGCGCCTTCGAGTATACGGGAGTACTCCTTGCCGACGGGGTGTTCGTCCATAACCTCACCCGGCGTCATCTCACGCGCCTGCTCGCCCCCGATTTCGAGTGGAACGAAGGTATCCTCCTCGGGAGCGACGTCGCGGTATACGAACTCGTCGCCCTTGAGCATCGTCAGGTCGTGGACGCCGATAGCGCCCTTACTGCGCCGCCGTCCGAGGGTCGCGTGTAGCTTCTCCTGTAGCTGTATGATGGAGTCGAGGACGCCGCCCGAGAGGTCCACGTCGCGGACGACAGCGCCGACGATATAGGGTCGCTCAGGGACACCTTCGACACGTATCGTGTAGTCGCTCTCGCCGAGGTTGGGGACGCGTACCCCACGGTCGTCGCCGAACTGGTAACGTAGCGACCGCGCGAGTCCTTCGACGCTGAGACGGTCGGGACGGTCGGGGACGACCTCGAACTGTAAGCCGTCTTCGCCCTCGCCCTCGAACTCGACGCCGAGCGAGAACAGTTCGTCTATCGCCTCGTCGCGCGATAGGTCGCGTCCGACAAGACGCGAGAGTTCTTCGAGTTCGACTTCGACTACCGCCATAGTTCGACCTCCGTTGTGTTACAGACTATCTTTGTCATTCCCATAGAACGGGCACCTCCCTGAGCAGTTCAAGGTCACAGAGCGTTCCGTGTACGTCGCGTATATCCTCGAATCCGTAGATTAGCATCAGGAGCCTTTCGAGCGCAAGACCCCAAGCCATCACCTCGACATCTTCGTCGATTCCGTGCGGCTCTAGGACCTCGCGCCGGAACATCCCCGAGTTTCCGATTTCGATTAGCTCGCCCGTCTCGGGATGTTCGCCGAAGATTTCGAACGACGGCTCCGTGTACGGGTTGTAGTGGGGCTTGAACTCGATATCCTCGATTCCGAAATGTGAGTAGAACTCGACGAAGGTTCCCATGAGGTCGCGGACGGAGAGGTCGCGCGCCATCACCCAGCCCTCAATCTGGAAGAACTCAAGGAGATGGGTCGGGTCGAGGGTGTCGTTCCGGTAGACCTTGTCGACGCTGAAGTATCTCGCGGGGGGTTCGACATCCTGTGCGAGGTAACGCATCGAAAGGCTCGTCGTATGTCCGCGTAGGTTGAGCGTGCGCGCTACGTCGCGTTCCCACGCGCTGTGGTAGCCGTCGCCGCCTTCCGCGCCTTCAAGATGAACCTTCTCGACGTTCTCAACGAGTTCGTCGGGAAGTTCGTCGATATGCGTCGGCTCTTCAAGCAGGAACTTGTCCCAGTGGGTCCGCGCCGGATGGTCCTGTGGCATGAAGAGGCAGTCGTTGATATAGAACTCGGCATCGACGTGCGGACCTTCCATCTCCTGAAAGCCCATGCTCGTCATTACCTCCTTGACGCGGTTCGCCATCTGCCGAAGTATGTGTTCGCGTCCGCCGAAGGTCGTCTCGGCGTCAGCCTCGACGTTGTAGTCGGCGAAGGTTGCGTCCTTCCAGTCGCCGCTTGCGAGGTCGTCGTGTGTCAGTTCGCCCTTCTCCTCCGTCGCGGTCGTCTTCTCGGCGGCGGCGCGTCCCTCGTCGGTGAGGTGCGCGACAACGGTGCGCTCCTCGACGCGTTCGACCAAGCCGCGTTCGACGACCATCTCGGGAACGTCGGCGTCCTCGCCCTCCGCGAGCGCCTCGAGCGCCTTCTCGTCGTCGCCGCGCGGCGCGTCGTTCGGCTCGACGGTTTCGCCGACATCCGCCCATCCCTTCCGACGGAGATGTCCGATACCTATCTCGAAGGCGTCGAGTTCACGGAGTTCGTCCATCGTCGCGCCGTCGTTCTCAACGAGGTAGTCGTGTAGACGGCGCTCCGGAAGCGCGTCGTCGGCGTACTCGCTCCCCTCGTCGGTGAGCGCGTACCGCGTCTCGGCGGTTTCCTCAACTTCGACATATCCCTTCTCCTCCAGCATCGATAACGCTCCTTCGACGGGTCCACGTCCTAAGCCGGTGGCTTCGGCGAGGGTTTCGGCGTCAGCCTCGTCACGTTCGGCGAGGGTGTCAAGGACCCGACGCTCGTTGCTCGTGAGAGTCATCGCCTCGAAAATGCGTTACGCGGGTAATAAACCGTACGGGTCACGCCTCAGTCGACGCGCTGGGTGAAGGCTAGGTTACCCGAGATGTTCTTTACGCGAGCCTGTACGACCTCGCCCTCCTCCGCGCCCGGGACGAAGATGGTGTAGCCGCCCTTCTTGGCTATGCCGTCGCCCTTGTTGCCTATCGCCGTAATCTTGAGTTCGTAGGTCTCGCCTTCTTCGACCTCCTTCTTGGGCTTCTCCGCCTGCTTAGTCGAACCCTTGGAGACGGGGCGGAACGCACCGCAGGCGTCACATCGCAGCATCAGCGTCCGGTCCTCCTTCTTGAGACGCGTGTCGGGGCGTCCGCATTCGGAGCAGAGGACGAACTCGCCTACGTATGCGTCGAGGACGCGCGCGAACTCGTCGGGTGAGAAGTCGCCCTTGAACTGCGCCCTTCCGCTCTCGTCAACATGTCCCGCGGTACCGATTTCACGGAGGAGATACTTCATCAGATGGTCCTCGTCGCGGTTGAGGATATCGAGTATATCCTGGAAGTTGGTGAGTATCGTCGACTTGCCCTCGACACGTACCTCGGGTTCGGGCACCTCGAAACGGTCGCCGTCACCCTCTATCTCCGGCATATCTTCGAGGGCGCGGTCAAGGTCGGATTCGTAGCTCATGTTCTGAGATGTCGCGGAGAGCGCAAAAGGGTTGTGTTAATGCGGACGTTTCAGAGGCTTCTCGTCTCGTCGGCTATCGCGTCCTGTATCCCGTCCATCTCGTCGTCGTCGAACGACGGAGGCGAGGGCTGTATCGCGTGTATCGGATGTCCGCCGTCGTCGTCGAAACGCGGCACGATATGGACGTGGACGTGCGGCACCTCCTGACCCGCCTCCTCGCCGTTGTTGAGTCCGATATTGTACGCGGGCGCACCGACGGCATCGGCTACACGCGGCGCGAGACGGCGTACGGTATCGAAGAGAGCCGCGCCGCCGTCGTCGAGGTCTTCGAGAGTCTCGGCGTCTTCCTTCGGTATGACGAGCGTATGTCCGCGCGCGAGCGGATTTACGTCGAGGAAGGCGTAGGTGTCGTCGTCCTCGTAGACATCGCGCGACGGAATTTCGCCGTCGAGTATCTTACGGAAGATGTTGTCAGCCATATCGGAAAGAGAGGACGCCGCGCGCATCTTTCTTTCGGTGGTACGTAGACCTACCGTGAGTTACGTACACACGGTAGTTTGAAGGAGCATACGGGCGTATCTATGGACATGACAGACGAAGTCAGAGACGTGGTAATCGCTGGTTCAGGTATGGCGGGTCTGACGGCGGCGATATACGCCGCGCGCGCCGACCTCAAACCCCTCGTTCTCGAAGGCGACGAACCTGGCGGACAGTTAACGTTGACGACCGACGTTGAGAACTACCCGGGTTTCAGCGAGGGCGTCGACGCATTCGAACTCGTTGAGGAGACGAAGGAACAGGCGGCACGTTTCGGCGCGGAGTACGAGGCGGCTTCGGTCGTCGACGCCGACCTTTCGGAGAGACCGTTTGAACTCGAACTCTCAACCGACGAGACGTTACGGACACGCGCATTCATCGTCGCCACGGGCGCGTCGGCACGGTGGGTAGGCGCAGAGAACGAGGAGGAGCTAATGGGACACGGTCTTTCGACCTGCGCGACCTGTGACGGCGCGTTCCACCGCGGAGACGAGGTCCTCGTAATCGGAGGCGGCGACTCGGCGATGGAGGAGGCTCTGTTCCTCACCAAGTTCGCCGAAACGGTCCACGTTGTCCACAGGCGCGACGAACTTCGGGCGTCCGAAATCATGAAACAGCGCGCCATGGATGACGACGACATCGAGTTCATGTGGAACACCGAACTCCTCGAAATCTACGGAAGTCAGGAGGAAGGAGTGACGGGAGCAAAGCTCGTCCGTAACGAAGACGGACACCCGAAGAAGGCGCACGAGAACGACGGGGACGCCGAGGTCTTCGACTTCGACTGCGGCGGCGTCTTCTACGCTATCGGACATACGCCGAACACCGGATTCCTTGAAGGAACGGGCGTCCGTCTGGACGACGACGGCTACGTCGAGACGCGCGAAGGAAGAACCTCTAAGACGGACGTAGACGGCGTCTTCGTCGGCGGCGACGTTGCCGACCGCCATTACCAGCAGGCAGTGACGGCGGCAGGAATGGGCTGTATGGCGGCGATAGACGCCGAGGAGTGGCTTGACGAAGTAGAGGCGGAGGAGAAGCAGGCGCAGAAGGCGGACTGACTACGCGATATCGCGGCTCGTGTCGACCTCGATTTCTTCGCCGATGTTGAGCTTGACAGTCTTGGGGGGCGGCGTCTGACCACGTAGCTTCGAAATAGAGAGACGGTTTTCGACCTTTTCGCCCTCAATACCCGTCATCATCTTCATGACGGCGTCGGACGCGTAAGGGACGCGGCTCTCCTCGTAGGTCAAGGTCTCGTCATCCTCCTTAACCATGTACAGGTAGGTGACCGAGTCGGTTTCGTGTGAGACGCGGTAGGTAAGGTCGAGTATCTCGTCGCCGCGGTCGTAACGGACGACATCCGAGAAGATGTCAAAGATTATGTTCTCTTCCTCGCCAACGTCTTCGAGAGCCTCCATCGTCGCGTCAAACGGGTCGTCGGCGGAGTAGAGGTCAACTATCTCGAAGTCGTCGAGGGACCGCCCCATCGCGTCGAGCGACTTCTCGACCGAGTCGGCGGACCGCGCGGTCGTGAAGTAGTTGGTCTTACGGACGGACGCGAGGTCGAAAAGGAACAGCTCCGCAGTCGCTATCGGGTTAGCGAGAAGCGTAACGACCGCGCCTTTCTGGAAGCCACCTTCAAGATACTCAGGGTTGTCGAGTATTTCGATGCCTGTGCTTAGCTTTCCTTCGTCTACCGGACTGTCGTCTTCTTCGAATTCGTTCATATCTGGTTATGTAATGTTACGGACATTTCTTTACTTAAAGATTATTCGTCGTCGGAGTTAGATGAACATGAAGACCACGACGGCTATCATCGTCATGACGATGCCGTACTTGAGACCGCTCAGGATATGGTTCTCGCCCATCTGTCCCGCGACGAGTCCCGAACAGAACGCCTGTATGATACCTGCGTGGAAGAATATCATACGGTAGGTATCTATCGGTACGTCGCTCGCGTCGAAGCCGCCCGCGGCTCCGCCTTCCGCCGCGCCGCCTGCGTCAACGTCGGGCTGGTCACCTTCGCCCGCCGCCGCCATCTCGCTCAGGAACTGGTTGTCGAGTATGACGATGACGAAGAGGAAGACTAGGAACGAGATGATGATAATGACGGTGTAGATAATCATGTTCTGGAACCTCTCACGGTCGAGCTTGTAGGCGGTGTCAACGTCGCGCGCCGCGACCTGAAGGACTCCCTGTATGTTACCCGACGACTCGTTCGCCTTGGTGATGAGCTTGATTGTGCGCGACAGGCGCGGTATCTTCATCCGGTTGGCGAATCCGATAAGCGCGTCGTTGAGGCTCGTGTCCCACTGTATCTCGTTATGGACCTTCTTCAGCTCCTGCGACAGTATACCCGACGAGGTTTCGGAGACGAGCAGGAGGCTCTCGTTGAGCGTCATACCCGTCTCGTTTGCGCTTTCGAGCTTCTTTAGCGTCTCGGGGAGTTCGCGGATTATCTTCGACTCTCGCCGCGACTTGAGTTCGTGGAAGATAGACAACGGTACTGTGACTATGAACAGCGGTATGACGAACAGCGCGATTGTGTTCCAGATGGGGTTCGCCTTCATGTCGTCGGGGAACGGACTCGCCGCGCCCGAGAGCCAGAAGCCGAGGAACACGATTAGGGCGACAGGTACGGTAAAGCCGAGCGACCAGAGCGGGTTCTCCTTGATGTCGGCGAGCGGGTCGCGTATAAAGTCCTTGACGCCCTGCATCTTCCTCGCCTGAACGAGGTCTTCGATACGTTCGTCGTCAGACTCATCGGCAAACTTTTCGAGTTCTTCGACGGTGAACTCGTCGCGCTCCGTCTCAAGCTGTTTGGTGGCTTCGGCTCCGCCGGTAGCGATTATGTCGATGACGAACGCGAAGCCGAGCGACGCAATAGGCAGGACAAGGTAGATGATAGCGTAGAGCTGCATCATGTTAGCGCCGCCCATGACGCTCATGATGGTCGTGATGATGATGATGAACAGGGGCGCGGCGACGAAAGCCGTGACGTACGACTCCGACATCAGCGCGAGCGTGTCGAGGAAGCCCTTCTGGTCCTGCTTCCGTATCTCGTGGTACTGTTGGCTCTTGTTGAGCAGGAAAGGAGTCATTTCGCCGCCCGAGTCGATAACGCTGAGAAGGTCGTCGAGGAAGTCGGAGAGGTTCTCGCTCGGCGTCATATCGCTCGCGTTACGGAGCGCGATACGGAGGTCGTTGCCGAAGTAGTCCATGTCGCGGAGAATCATGTCGAACTCGTTGGCGACCTCGCCGTACACGTCGTCGGCGTTAGCGACCTTCTCCATCACCTCCAGTATGTTCATGCCGCCGCGCGAGAGGGCGTACATGAACGTGACCGTGTAGGGGAGCGTCGCGTCTATCTTACGTTGGCGTTCTCCGGCGTAGAAGCTCGGTAGGTAGTAGAGTATACCGCCCGCGATGCCGCCGAGAACTGCGGCGAGTATGACGACGAGGAAGAAGCCGGCGATGAAGACGGCGTACTCCCTGACGAAAGCCGCGGCGGCAGGCGGCATGTTGAGGGTGAGGGAAATCTCGTCGAACAAGCCGAGGGTAGCGAGAACCATCGTGATACCGAGTCCGATGAACGCCCCGACCAGACCGGTTATGATGGAGTAAAGCGTGATACGCGAGAGGTACATATCGTAGCCGACCTCCATACGCGCCTGGTTTATCTTCTTCCTGTATCCGGCGTACGTCTCCTGCTTGTCTTCGAAGTAGCTCCCGAACAGGTTGTACGCTATCTGGTCGACCTTGCTCGCCGTACTCTCCTCGGCAATCTCGTCGTCGAGAGACTCCTCCTCGTCGCCGCCGAGTATACCGCCGAGTACGCCGCCTGTTTTCTGGCTCATCTTAGAGGTTGAGTGTCTTGAGTTCCTCGAGGGCGTCGAGGTCTATCTCACCGTCGCGTATCTGGTTGAGTACGCGGTCGGGGTCTATTATGAACGACTGGATGATCTTCGAAACGTCCTCGTAGCCGTCGATTTCGTTGTCGAGCATGTACTGGAGGACCTCACGGCGTTTGTCGAGTTCGCGTTCAAGTTCCTCGTCGGTCCATCCGCGCGACTTCTTGATGTCCTGTAACGCAGTCGAGTTACCCGTACGGACGAAGGTGTCGGTCTCGGCGTTCCACTGGAAGATATCGTCGGTACGTATGTTACGCGTCTTGGGGTCGATACCGATTATCTCTGTCAGCTTGATGTTACGCCGGACGCGTTCGCCGCCGACGAAGGTCTGCGACTGAATCGAGACGATATCGAGCGCCTTGAGCATCGAACGCGGGACGCTGATAGGCGGATTCTCAAGCCGGTGAATCGCCGAGTCAACGGAGTCGGCGTGCATCGTCGAGTAGGTCGTATGTCCCGTCGACATCGCCTGGAAAAGCGTCAGCGCCTCTTCACCACGGACCTCACCCACGACGAGGTACTCGGGGCGCTGTCGGAGTGCGGCGCGCAGGAGTTCGTACTCGTCAACCTCTCCGCTTCCGTCGTCGGAGAACGAGTCACGTGTCACGCTCGGAATCCAGTTCATATGCGGGAGCGTAACCTCGCGGGTGTCCTCTATCGAAATTACCTTCGACTTGGGAGGTATGAACAGCGTAACGGCGTTCATCGAGGTCGTCTTACCCGACGCCGTACCTCCGGCGAAGATGAGCGACTTGTTGTTCTCGATACAGGTCCAGAGGTACGCCATCTGTTCGAGCGAGAACGTATTGTAGTTGATGAGGTCGATAGGCGTGAACGGCTCGTCCTGGAAGAGACGGATGGTGAAGGTCGAACCGCGGTCGGTGACCTCGTTGCCGAGCGTCATCTGTATACGCGAACCGTCGGGCATCGACGCGTCGACGAGCGGGTCGGCGACCGAGATATGTTTTCCCGCCTTCTGTGCGAGCTTGATAACGAACGAGTCGAGTTCGTCCTTCTCGAACTCGACGTTGCTCATCAGGTCGCGGTAGTCACGGTGGTAGACGAAGATAGGGACGTTGTCACCGTCGCACGAAACGTCCTCGATGGCGGGGTCCCGCATGATGGGGTCGATTTTGCCGTCGTAGATATAGTCGCGTTTGATGTAGTAGAGAATCTTGTGCATCGAGTCGGATTCGACATCGATGCCGTAGTCGTCGATTATCTTCTTGACCTTGGCTTCTATAACCTCGTCTTCCTCCATCTCGTCCTGTATCTCCTCGTACATCAGAACGTCGCGGAGACGCTCTTCGAGGTCGTTCCGTATCGCCTCCTCGTAGTCGTCGAGACGGGGTTCGACGACGTGGTACAGGTAGTCGTTCTGTGTGTCGCTGTACAGGATAGCGACGTACGCGTAAGGCTTGTTAACCCAGTAACGTTCGTGTTCGACGTAGCCTTCGAGACCTTCGAACTCGGCGACGCCCTGTTTCGCCTCGCTCAGGAGCGTGTTTAGCTTGCTCTCGGAGAACTCCTGTTCGAGTTCGGACTCGGGTTCGAAGAAGCCCTCGACCTCGTCGCCCGCAACCTCTTCGAGAACACTACCTGAGCTTTCGGAACGCGCCTCGAAGAACTCGGAGACCTCGTCGGCGCTCTCGACGGCGTCCTGTAGCCCTTCGAGGTCGCCTTCTCCCATGCTGAGTGCGGCGCTTCCTTCGCCGTCGCCCGCTTCAGCCTCGACCATCTCGCCGTCGTCGAAGCCGTCGTCTTCGAATCCGCCCTCCTCAACGCCGGTTTCGTCGGGTTCGTCGCCGAACGGGTCGTCTTCGTCGTCCTCAACCGTCTCGTCGGCATCTTCGTCCATAACGAGTTCCTCGGCTTCCTCACCGAACGGGTCAGCTTCCTCCGTATCGTCGAAGTCCTCGTCGTCTTCAGTTTCTTCTTCGAAGGGGTCGGCTTCGTCGTCGAACATCTCCTCGTCAGCCTCGACATCATCCTCGTCAGCCTCACCGCCGTCGTCGTCGAGCATATCGCGCACATCGCGGCTGTCAAGGGCGTCGTCCATCTCGTCCTCTTCCTCAGCTTCCTCCGACGGGGCGTCGGATTCAGTTTCTTCTTCATCCTCCCCGAAGTCGTACACCTCGTCCTCGAAAAGGTCCTCTTCCTCATCCCCTTGGTCAGAATCTTTTTCGTTTTCGTCCACAGTTTATCAC